>NZ_QSKB01000010.1:0-73732 GCF_003469085.1 Collinsella sp. AM29-10AC | reverse complement strand
CTGCGGAAACGCGGGGTCCGTTCAGGCTGTTGCGCTGAGATTGAAAATCAACCCTCGTCAAAGGTGCGTTTGAGCAAGCCGACCTCCACCACGTCACGGCCTATTCTGCTCTGGTCTTTGACAATGACGGTAGCCACATTTCCGGCCCGTATCTCGTCCACCATAGCGTCCAGGCCGGGCCGCTTGAAGGTCGTTCCCCGCACCCCGTCATCGGTGAAGTGGCGGACATTAGTGAAGCCATTTTTCGGGCGTAGTCCTCCAGGATGCGCTTTTGATTTTCTACGGACACGCTCTCGTCAGACCGCCCATCGTCGTGAGATAACCTTTCGTACAATGCTGTGATTTTACCCTTTTGCTCCTGCTTCCTCATGTGTGTAACCTCCTGTTTTGTATTTTCACGACCTTTCTATCCTTATTATAGTGACCCTTTGGGGACGTTCTTGTTTGAGTAGTCGTTTAAGAACGTCCCCAACGACTACATAGTATGAGAGTGGATAATCTCCTGGTATGAGCCCATATTCATGCTCAAGGTGGGGGATTATCCACTCTCGTTTCTGTTCTTCCTACATTTGTAGGAGCAGTTCGTGGAGGCGGGTGTCTTCGTCGAGTTCGGGGTGGAAGGTTACGCCGAGCTGGTTGCCCTGGCGCGCGGCGACGATACGGCCGTCGACTTTCGCTAAGGCCTTTGCGTCGCCGTGCACCTCGACGATGCGGGGCGCACGGATAAATGTTAATGGCACTTCACCGTCGATGCCGTCTACCTGCCCCTTGGTGTGAAAGCTGCCGAGCTGTCTGCCATAGGCATTACGCTCAACGAGTACATCCATGGTTGCCAGGCGCGGCGTGCCCTTATCGTCATGGGCGGCAAGGTCGTGAGCCAGTAGAATCAAGCCGGCGCAGGTGCCCAGGACGGGCATGCCTTCAGCGATACGGGCGCGAAGCTCCTCGAGCATGCCCAGCTCATCAAGCAGCTTCCCTTGAACGGTGGACTCGCCGCCGGGAAGTACCAGACGGTCAAAGTCCTGCATCAAATCAGCCGCCTGCCTCAGCTCAATACAACGTGCGCCCAGCTCGGATAGTCTTGTCTCGTGCTCGGCAAAAGCGCCTTGGACCGCCAGCACGGCGACCGTCTGGCCTGCATAATCGCTCATGTGCGATCCTTTCTGCTGGACTAGCGTCCGCGCTCCTCCATGATGATCTCGATCTCGTCAGCGTTGATACCGACCATGGCCTCGCCCAGGTCCTCAGAAAGCTCGGCAATGAGCTTGGCGTCGGTGAAGTTTGCCACAGCCTTAACGATGGCGGCGGCGCGTTTGGCGGGGTTGCCGCTCTTAAAGATGCCCGAGCCGACAAAGACGCCCTCGGCACCCAGCTGCATCATCAGCGCGGCGTCCGCGGGGGTTGCTACACCGCCGGCGGCAAAGTTCACCACGGGAAGCTTGCCCGTGGCATGGACCTCGCGCACAAGCTCGACCGGAACCTGCAGCTGCTTAGCTGCCTCAAAGAGCTCGTCATCGCGCAGAGCAGCAACGTCGCAGATTTGCTTTTGAATCTTGCGCATGTGGCGCACGGCTTGGACGACGTCGCCCGTGCCCGGCTCGCCCTTGGTGCGGATCATCGTGGCGCCCTCGGCAACACGGCGCAGCGCCTCGCCCAGGTCGCGGGCACCGCAGACAAACGGGACGTCAAACTGGGTCTTGTCGATGTGGTAGACATCGTCGGCGGGGGAGAGAACCTCGGACTCGTCGATGTAGTCGATCTCGATGGCCTGAAGGACCTGCGCCTCGACGATGTGGCCGATGCGGCACTTGGCCATAACGGGGATGGAGACGGCCTCTTGAATGCCCTTGATCATCTTGGGGTCACTCATGCGCGACACGCCGCCGGCGGCGCGGATGTCGGCCGGGATGCGCTCAAGCGCCATGACGGCGCAGGCGCCTGCCTCCTCGGCGATGCGTGCCTGCTCGGGCGTGGTGACGTCCATGATGACACCGCCCTTGAGCATCTGCGCGAGCTCGCGGTTGAGTTTGACGCGATCGGCGTTGCTGGTCTGTTCTGCCATGGTTGCTCCCTTGGTTGGCATGTGCATTGCTTGACGGAACATCCTATCGGGGAGCTGGGTATGGCGAAATACTCAGTTTTCAAGATAATAACAAGGTCAGACTAATATCAGATTGAATGACTCGATAAGGTCAGGTGACAAACTCATGCTCGACTACAATTTGGAACAACGCGGCGAGGCATCGCTCTATGAGTATGTTTACCAGCAAATTCGAGATGATATCGTTGCTGGGCGCATTGCGGCGGGAGAGCATTTGCCGTCTAAGCGCGCCTTTGCCAGTCATCTGGGAATCAGTGTCATTACAATCGAAAATGCATATAGCCAGTTGCTTGCCGAGGGTTATATTTGCTCAAAGCCGCGGCGCGGCTACTACGCGTGCGAACTTCCGGATGCACCGGTTTTGGCTTCGGCTGCGGAGGGCATCGACCGAGATGTCGCCTCCGTGGACCCCAGCGTGCATGATGTCAACGGACGGGTCGAACAATTCGATGTACTGTCTCCTTCCGCTTTGGAGGCGGCGCGGCTTTGGCAAAGCGCGCTACGGGCGACGCTGACATCCGAAGACGAACGTGAAATCTTTTCGCCCGCGCCGGCGCAGGGCACCGCTCGGCTGCGACGTGCGATTGCGCACCATCTACGCGGGACGAGGGGCATGAATGTCGACCCCGACAACATCGTTATCGGTGCGGGCGCCCAGCTGCTCGATACCATGTTGGTTCAATTGCTTGGAGCCGACAAGGTGTATGCCGTTGAGGACCCGGGCTATTTGCGCCTGACGCGCATCTATCAGGCTATGGGTTGCCAAGTACGACATATCCCGTTGGATGATGACGGCGTGGACCTGAGCGCTCTGCAGAAAACCGGGACCGATGTCCTTCACCTGATGCCGTCCCATCAGTATCCGACCGGCCTTGTGACGAGCATTGCGCGTCGCTACGCGCTGCTGAGCTGGGCCACCGAGCGACCAGGTCGGTATCTCATCGAAGATGACTTTGATTGTGAGTTTCGCCTTGCCGGCAAGCCGATTCCCGCGCTCGCGTCGATCGATGCCGCCCAGTCAGTTATCTACACCAACACGTTTTCGAAGAGCCTGTCATCGGCGTTGCGTCTAGCGTACATGGTGTTGCCCGATGAACTAATGGAGCGGTTTAAGCACAACCTTGGTTTTTACGCCTCGTCGGTGAGCTCTGTTGACCAGGTCGCTTTGGCGCGTTTGCTGGAATCGGGTGATTACGAGCGACATGTGAACCGCGTGCGCGTTCGTGCTCGCGAGGCGCGTGATGGCCTGGCGGCGCTTGTGCGGAAGACATTTCCGGCGGGGGAGGTCTCGATCGAGCATGCAGACGCAGGCCTTTACTGCACTGTGGTTGCGGAGCGTGGAACGGGCGGAAGCTCTTTTGCACAGGCCCTCACGCGCTCGAGCATCCCTTTTGTCGATATCAGTGACTGTTATTGGTGTGCCGATAGCGCATCTGTCCATGAAAACCCGACTCGAATCCTTGTCCAGTATGACGATTTGAGTCCAAATGTGCTTAATACCTTGGAATTGCAGCTAATGGGGGACACTCTGCAATCTAAGTGAGTAGACTTTTGACGCTTTAGCGACCAGGCAGTTTTGTAACAAGCTATCTACCTGCGGTTTTGAAAAGCAGGATGATCGGTCTGCTCGGTAAGTTCGAAAAAGTCTACTCACTTGCCGCGCACAGCTCCTGCACGAGAAAAAAATGAGGTTTTCAACAGGGTCCCGTCCAGTTCTTGGCAAGCTTTTGGTCAGTTGGGGAGGGCTGTTGAAAACTTGACAGTCCGTTCGACGCCATTTTCGCTGCGTTCGCGCCATAGCGAGACCGGCTGTGTTGAAATCCGTGTTTTCCTGTGCCTATGAAGGATCTACTTTGTGACATATCGGCTTTTAGGTACTGGCGTTTGCCCCCTCAAGTCCGCGCTTTGTGTCCGCCGCTTCCACGACCAGAAGAAGACCGGCAGCGATATGACCTCTCCCGTAACCCGACGGCTGCGGTTGTGCTTGGCTTTCCGCTGTATACATTGGTTCGGACGAGAAACAAGCGGACTTGTCCAGCCAGCATGAGGCAGCGGCTGTTTCTTGGCGAGCTCCCCAGGGAATCTGTGCTGGAAACGGAGCATGGGTTTTTGATTACATCTCCTCTACTGACGGCATTCATCATGTCGCGGCATCTGACGGATCTTCAGCTTCTTTTGGTATTGGCGGAAATGTGCGGCTTGTTTGCGGTGTGCGCTCTGCCGGCGGCGCTTGAGGCGGAGCTTTCGCGTGCAATTGATTCGGGCGCGATTTCGACAACGCTGGGCTGGTCGCGCTGTCCGTCCGAGGACGGTACCGCCTCAAATTTATGGCGTCGAGACGCTTTGGTTTTGGGCGGCGACCTTGACCGTTTTTGTTCAGATGTTTGCGGGATGCGTTACGGCAATCGATTTATGGCGGTATCGCATCTCGTTCCATTGGGCGCCGCATCGCCTTTTGAGGTTGAGGCGTATTTGTTGTTTGGACTGTCGCGATCCCTGGGAGGTGAAGGTTTTTGCGGCATAGAGCTCAATGTCGAAGTGGCGCTAAGCGCAAGTGCTCGGGCGATTGAAGGCAAGTCCCGCGTATACATTGACCTACTTCTGTCTTCGCCGGACGGAAGGCGGCAGGTGGCCATCGAATGTCAGGGGAAGGCCTCACACGGGCGCGCGGGGGATGGCCTGCGTGACGCCGACCGTATGACGGCGCTTCAGGCCATGGGCTACGACGTCCTGCTCCTGACACACGGGCAGATATCCGATGAGGGTAGATTCCGCGCGATCGTAAAAGCCGTATGCAGGATGCTCGATGTTGAATATCGTGACAAAAGCTCGGATGAGCAAAGGGCCGAGGCATTACTCCGGTCTGAGCTATTCATGGACTGGTCAACACTGGGAGAAATCGGCGAAAGGATGCCCGTTAGATTTAAAAAGGCTCAATCGTGGACGGCAGCGGTTCTAAGTGAGTAGACTTTTGGCGTGATGGCGACCAGACCGGTTTGCAGCAAGTTATTTACCTGCGGTTTTATAAAGCAATATGGATGGTCTGCTCGGCAAGTTCCAAAAAGTCTACTCACTTATTTTTTGACGAAAAGCCGATGCCGAAGGTGGTCCTATTTCAGGGCGTTTACGAGTTGTCGAGACACAAAAAGACCCGAACCGATACGGTCCGGGCCTCATCGAGCTAGAGATTATCTCTCAGGCGGCTGGCTTAGGCAAAGTAGCGCTTCAGCAGGCCCTCGAAGGCCTTGCCGTGACGAGCCTCGTCGCGAGCCATCTCATGGACGGTGTCGTGGATGGCATCGAGGTTGGCAGCCTTGGCACGCTTGGCGAGATCGGTCTTGCCAGCGGTGGCGCCATTCTCGGCCTCAACGCGCATCTCGAGGTTCTTCTTGGTGGAGTCGGTCACGACCTCGCCCAGGAGCTCAGCGAACTTAGCGGCGTGCTCGGCCTCCTCATGGGCTGCCTTCTCGTAATAAAGGCCAACCTCGGGATAACCCTCGCGATGAGCGACGCGGGCCATGGCCAGGTACATACCGACCTCGGAGCACTCGCCCTCAAAGTTGGCGCGCAGGTCGGCGACGATGTCCTCGGGCACGCCCTCCTTGGCAACGCCCACAACGTGCTCGGCAGCCCAAGTAAAGCCACCCTCATCCTGCTTCAGGAAGCGGGAACCGGGCACTCCGCACTGGGGGCACTTAAAATCCTCGGGCAGCTGGTCGCCGTCGTACTCTTCAACATAACCGCAAACGGGGCAAACAAATTTCATGATTCGATCCCTTCGATCGATGGCGATGGTGCGCTCGCCCGGTCCCATAAGGGCCCTCTCCGGACGTGCGTCTTAACGAGTTCTATTATCCATAAATGAGACTGAAAGTGAAGCCTATTAGGAATGATTTTTAATAAAACATTTTTTAACAGATGAAGATGTTGATTGATTAACGGTTGGCAAGCCATTTTCGGACGACGATGAGTACAATCGGTCGATCAAAATGTTGACCTATCAACAAATAAAGGAGTTTCCTCTATGCATCTAGCCCGTCGTGCCTGGTGCCGAACATATCAGACGGTTTTTCGCATCGCATTGCCGGTGCTGCCCTATACCGAGCCATGCATTCTTGAGCACGCCCAGGATGTCCCCGCGGTGCTTCAAAAACGCTCGATACAGCGGGTTCTTATCGTGACGGATCCCGGTATTGCCAGCCTGGGGCTTACGGCCTCGCTCGAGTGTGCGCTCGCGTCCAAGGGAATCGGCGTTACGGTCTATGCCGAAACGCGTGCGAACCCCACGGTCTCGAATGTGGAGGAAGCGGCGTCCCTGTATCGGGAGAACGCCTGCCAGGCCATTATCGGCTTTGGTGGCGGTTCGGCCATGGACTGCGCCAAGGGTGTGGGGGCGCGCATTGCGCAGCCAAACAAGCCCATCAACAAGATGCGCGGCCTGTTGCGCGTCCACCGTCTCCTGCCGCTGCTTATCGCGGTTCCCACTACCGCCGGTACGGGAAGCGAAGTCACGCTCGCAGCGGTTATCACCGATGGCGAGACGCACTACAAGTACCCCATTAACGACTTTGTGCTTATCCCGCGCTTTGCGGTGCACGACCCCGAGTTTACGCGCGGCCTGCCCGCCTCCATTACTGGGCAGACGGGTATGGATGCCCTAACGCATGCTGTCGAAGCCTTTATCGGCCGCAGCACCACGCCCTACACGCGCAAGATGGCGCGTCAAGCGGTCCAGCTCATCCACGACAATTTGCTCGAGGCCAATAAACATGGCGACAACATGCAGGCGCGTCGCAATATGCTATCGGCGGCGTATAAGGCGGGCGTTGCGTTTACCCGCTCCTATGTCGGATATGTGCATGCCATCGCACACAGCTTGGGCGGACGATACGGGATTCCGCATGGCTTGGCCAACGCGATCATCCTGCCGCACATGCTTCGCGCTTATGGTGACGCCGCCGCCCCCAAGCTTGCCGATCTTGCTCGCATGGCGGGCATTGCGCCGGCTACCGCGCAGGACAGTCTTGCGGCCGAGGCCTTTATCGATTGGGTCGACCGTATGAACGCCGCCCTGGGAATCCCTAAATATGTGACGGGCGTTCGCCGCTCCGACATTCCCGAAATGGCGGCGCATGCCGATGTCGAGGCCAATCCGCTGTACCCCGTTCCGCTTTTGATGGACCGTTTGGAGCTCGAGCGTATGTACGAGGTCGTTGCGGGTGGTATGTTTGAAGACGAGAACTAGGAGGGCTCATGAACACCGAGGAGATTGCGCGCATCGTCGGCGATCAGCGCGCCTACTTTAAGACGCACGCCACGTTTGATGTCGACGCTCGCCGTCGCGCGCTCGTGCGCCTGCGTGATGCGGTACGGGCCCACGAGGGCGATATCGCCCATGCGCTCAAGACCGATTTGGGAAAGTCGCATGACGAGGCGTATATGTGCGAGATCGGCACGTCGCTTTCCGAGATTCGCCATCAGGTCGCGCATGTGGCTCGATGGAGCCGCCCGCGTCTGCGCCCCTGCGACCTCGCCAATGCTATTAGCGTGTGCAAGACGCAAGCCGTGCCCTATGGCGTCACGCTCATCATGGCTCCATGGAACTATCCGTTTTTGTTGACGCTCGAGCCGCTCGCCGGCGCGCTCGCTGCGGGTAACACCGTGGTCATCAAGCCGAGTGCCTATGCGCCGGCTTCGAGCGCGGTGCTCAAGCAAATCTGTGAAGAGGCGTTTGACCCCCGTTTGGTGACGGTTGTCGAGGGCGGGCGTGCCGAGAATGAGGCGCTGCTCGATGAATGCTGGGACAAAATCTTCTTTACCGGTAGCGTGCCGGTCGGCAAGCTCGTCATGGAGCGCGCAAGTAAAAACCTTACGCCCGTGACGCTTGAGCTGGGCGGAAAGAGCCCCTGCATTGTGGACGCGACGGCAAACTTGAAGGTCGCGGCACGGCGCATTGCCTTTGGTAAATGGCTCAACGTGGGGCAGACCTGCGTGGCGCCCGACTACCTGCTGGTCGATAGGCGTGTGCATGACGAGCTGCTGGGTCTCATCAAGGAGGAGGTCCGTCGCATGTTTGGCGAGCACCCGCTTGACAACGAGGACTACGGGCATATCGTCAACGCCAAGCATTTCGCGCGCGTACGCGGACTGATCGACCCCGACAAGGTTGTGCTGGGAGGCACGGCGCGCGAGTCGTCGCTCAAGATTGAGCCGACTATCCTAGACGGCGTGGCGCCTGAGGACGCCGTAATGCAGGAGGAGATTTTCGGTCCCATCTTGCCGGTGCTGACGTTTGAGAGCCTGGATGAGGCCGAGGCGTTTATCACGAATCGTCCGACGCCGCTGGCCCTGTATATCTTTAGTCAGGATCGCGCGGTTCAGCAGCGCTTTGTGCGCTACGCGCCCTTTGGCGGCGGCTGCGTCAACGACACCATCATGCATTTGGCCACGAACCATATGGGCTTTGGCGGCATGGGGGCGAGCGGTATGGGACAGTACCATGGACGCGAGAGCTTCGATACGTTTAGCCACAAGAAGAGCATCGTGAACAAGGCAACGTGGCTGGACGTGCCATTCCGCTATGCCCCGTATGCAAGCTGGAAGCACAAGTTCGTGCGCATGTTTGTGCATTAGAATCGATGACATAGAGACAAGCAAAATGGCCGCCCTCGCGTAAGCGAAGATGGCCATTTCTTATGCCCAGGCGCCGGAGCGCGGAGCGTTTTGAAGGCAACGCGCAGAGGCGGGACGCCAGATCGGTGCTAGAATACGGGACGACCGCAGTAAAGGGGAGATTATGCATATGTTCGAGACCTACATGGACTGATGGCGCTCAGGCTGTCTCGTTTGGTTTTCATATGCATGAGGGGTTTGTTATGTCCCGTCTTCTTTCTCCATCGCACCGTTTGGTTGCGGTAAATTTCTTTATTCAGCTTGCATTTCAGTCGACGTATTTTGTCGGCATCATTGGCTGCGGCGCCTACGTTCTCGGGGCCGGCGCATTTGAGACGTCCGCGCTCGTGTTTGGACTCAACCTGGTGCTCATTTTTGCAACGTTTTGCGCCGGCGCACTTGTGGACTCCTTGGGCCCGCGTCATGTGCTTCTGGCCGTTTGCGTCCTGCTATGTGCATCAGGCGTTTTTGGCCTTGTTGCTCCCGTGTCCTATCCCGCGCTTGCGCTACTCGCCATCTCTACCGGGCTGTTGTTTGGCGCGGGGACCACGGCCATGGACGCCTATCCGCGCTTTTTGACGGAGGCCCCCGAGGAGCTTCTGCACATTAACGGCCTCAACAACATCGCGACAGGCGTCGCGGTGATCGTTGGACCTGCGCTTGGAGGCGTTATCGCTTCGGTCCTTTCCAATCAAGGGGTGTTTTTCCTGCTTGCGGTGGCACCTGTTCCCGCTCTACTGCTTGCGACCTCGTTGCGTGAAGGCGCTGCTGTTCAGGGCATCGCTAAGCCGGAGTCTCGCGCTGAGGCGACGGGCTTGCGATCGCTTTGGGAAGGCGTTATTGCCACGGCAGCTGATGCCGACCTGCGCCTGATTTTTCTCATGGGCTTTATGGGCTTCTTTTCCTACGGGGCATTCGATTCGCTCGAGTCGCTGTTCTACCGCGATGTTCTTTGCGTGGGTGCGGAGTGGATGGGATGGCTGTCGGCCATTGCTGGCATCGGCGGAACACTGGGGTCGTACCTGATCATGCGCGTGCCGTCGGGACGCATCAGGCTGGAGCTTTTGGCGGCGATGCTGCTGGTGACGGGCGTGGGCTCCGTTGTGTATGTGGGTACCGCCCATGTTGCCGTCGCTGCGGTGGGGCAGCTTGTCTGTGGCATTGGTTTTGGCGCCATGGGACCGGTGCGCGTCACGCTCACCCAGCGCTTGAGCGACCCTGCCAAGGTGGGGCGCGTGCTGGGCGTGATGCGCGTGGGCCTCAACGGCGCCGGCGTGCTGCCGCTGGTCGTTGCTCCGTTTTTGGCCGATGCCTTTGGCGTGCAGGGGGTGCTTGTTGGCGCAAGCCTGGCAACGGCCGCTATCGCCTGCGCGTTTTGGGCAATCGCCCGGCGTCGGGGCTAGGCCCTCGGCATTCCGCTTGCCCTTCTGAATATAGTAGTTTGGGGGGGGCGAAATGTGCGCAGCCGCGATTGCGAGCGCTCGATTCTGCGCTATGACGCGGGGCTCGACGCCGGCGGCTACAAGTCCGCAAGCCACGACTGGAGCCTTGGATTCTTCGAGCTGTAATTCTCGAACCATCACAAAGGTATCCCCTTGTGGTGAGTTTTCCATAGATTGGGGGAGTTGTTATGAAACGGCTTTTAATCCGTGCCGACGACATCGGGTATTCGTATGCCGTTGACTTAGGCATCGCCCGCAGCGTCAACGAGGGTCTGGTGCGTTCGGTAGGCCTTATGCCCAATATGCCCGAGGCCGAACGTGGCTGGTCGCTCGTGGCAGATGCCGACGTTGCGGTGGGCCAGCATACCAACGTGTGTCTGGGCAGGCCGTGTGCCGATCCGGCGCGCATTCCGAGCATGCTCAACGAAAACGGCGAGTTCCATAGCAGCCGTACCTTCCGTGAGTATTTTAAGCGCGGCGAGGAGTTGATAGACTTCGACGAGGCCTGCATCGAGATCCGTGCGCAGCATGACCGCTTTGTCGAGATCGTGGGCCGCGAGCCGGATTACTTTGAGGCCCATGCTGTCATGAGCAAAAACCTTAACCGAGCTATCTCGGCGGTTGCCCAGGAACTGGGCCTTAAGGAGCAAAAGGCGAGCTTCGACCCTGCGGCAGTGGTGCATTGCGGAGATACCGACCTGCGCATGGTGATGCGCTCGATGGAGCCGGGCTACGAGCCCAAAGAGGCAATCATGCAGACGGTCCGCGAGATGGTGGACGGTGAGACGGTGATCTTTGTCTGCCATCCGGGCTACCTCGACCGCTTTATCCTTGAGAACAGCTCGCTTACGACCGATCGTGCCAAGGAGGTCGATGCACTGATCGACCCCGAGCTCCGCGCTTGGCTTGAGTCTCAACCCGATCTTCGCCTGATCGACTACCGCGACCTGTAGGGACCCAAGCCGCCACAAAGGGGACAGGCGCCTTTGTGGTGGTTCTGGCGCCGTTGCCATTATGGCAGCGGCGCCTTTTTGTCCGTGCGCATGTTTGTGTGTTTTTTAAAAAGCGATATACTAGATATAACGAAACAACGAACTGAATAAAGAATACAAAAAAAGAGCCACGACCAGTTAAAGCCTGAGAAACTTTAACTGCGAGCCTTAATTGATTACCACCAATCAATTAAAGAAGTCGAGACCCAAAATTTGGTAAAGTATTTAATTACTTTATTAATCAGATACTTAAATATCTGTAAACCCATTATATCGGGTTTTTGAGGGGATTTCAAGTCTTTAAGAAGATACCAGGCAATCAATTAAGAAAAACTTAGTTGATTGCCTTTTTTGTTGTGATTCAACTTTGATCGTAGCTTCTAACTAATTAATTTTCGTAAGAAAGGAGAACAGCTGAATGAATATCCCTTTTGTTGTAGAAACTGTGCTTCATGACGGCTTGTTAAAGTACAAATTTAAAAATAGTAAAATTCGCTCAATCACTACCAAGCCAGGTAAAAGTAAAGGGGCTATTTTTGCGTATCGCTCAAAAAAAAGCATGATTGGCGGACGTGGCGTTGTTCTGACTTCCGAAGAAGCGATTCACGAAAATCAAGATACATTTACGCATTGGACACCAAACGTTTATCGTTATGGTACGTATGCAGACGAAAACCGTTCATACACTAAAGGACATTCTGAAAACAATTTAAGACAAATCAATACCTTCTTTATTGATTTTGATATTCACACGGAAAAAGAAACTATTTCAGCAAGCGATATTTTAACAACAGCTATTGATTTATCTTAAAATTTTGTGTATAATAGGAATTGAAGTTAAATTAGATGCTAAAAATTTGTAATTAAGAAGCAGGGATTCGTCATGTTGGTATTCCAAATGCGTAATGTAGATAAAACATCTACTGTTTTGAAACAGACTAAAAACAGTGATTACGCAGATAAATAAATACGTTAGATTAATTCCTACCAGTGACTAATCTTATGACTTTTTAAACAGATAACTAAAATTACAAACAAATCGTTTAACTTCTGTATTTGTTTATAGAAGTAATCACTTCAGGAGAGATTACATAAACAAAAATATAAAATATTCTCAAAACTTTTTAACGAGTGAAAAAGTACTCAACCAAATAATAAAACAATTGAATTTAAAAGAAACCGATACCGTTTACGAAATTGGAACAGGTAAAGGGCATTTAACGACGAAACTGGCTAAAATAAGTAAACAGGTAACGTCTATTGAATTAGACAGTCATCTATTCAACTTATCGTCAGAAAAATTAAAACTGAATACTCGTGTCACTTTAATTCACCAAGATATTCTACAGTTTCAATTCCCTAACAAACAGAGGTATAAAATTGTTGGGAATATTCCTTACCATTTAAGCACACAAATTATTAAAAAAGTGGTTTTTGAAAGCCGTGCGTCTGACATCTATCTGATTGTTGAAGAAGGATTCTACAAGCGTACCTTGGATATTCACCGAACACTAGGGTTGCTCTTGCACACTCAAGTCTCGATTCAGCAATTGCTTAAGCTGCCAGCGGAATGCTTTCATCCTAAACCAAAAGTAAACAGTGTCTTAATAAAACTTACCCGCCATACCACAGATGTTCCAGATAAATATTGGAAGCTATATACGTACTTTGTTTCAAAATGGGTCAATCGAGAATATCGTCAACTGTTTACTAAAAATCAGTTTCATCAAGCAATGAAACACGCCAAAGTAAACAATTTAAGTACCATTACTTATGAGCAAGTATTGTCTATTTTTAATAGTTATCTATTATTTAACGGGAGGAAATAATTCTATGAGTCGCTTTTTTAAATTTGGAAAGTTACACGTTACTAAAGGGAATGGAGATAAATTATTAGATATACTACTGACAGCTTCCAAGAAGCTAAAGAGGTCCCTAGCGCCTACGGGGAATTTGTATCGATAAGGGGTACAAATTCCCACTAAGCGCTCGGGACCCCTTGTAGGAAAATGTCCTAAGTGTGGCAACAATATTGTATTAAAAAAATCGTTTTATGGTTGTTCAAATTATCCTGAATGTAAGTTTACTTTAGCTGAACATTTTAGAAAGAAAAAACTAACCAAAACGAATGTAAAAGAATTACTGGAGGGAAAAGAAACCCTGGTAAAAGGAATCAAAAACAAAGAGAAAAAGCCCTACAATGCCGTTGTAAAAATTGGGGAAAAGGGATATATTGATTTTATCTCTTTTTCAAAATAAAAAGACACAGGTAATGCGAACAGATGTTCCTATTACCTGTATTTTGCGTTAGACTACTGCCATGGGGCACGGATGGGCCAGCTCCCTTTAGAAGGGATTTGGTATGAACGTAAGCGATGTTATTTCGTTATTGGCGTTGTTGATCGCGGCTATCGAACTTGGCCTATTTATCGGCCGAATGAAATAGCCGCCCCCGCGTAAGCGAAGACGGCCACTTCTCACGATGTAAACGTGTACTGGAGTTGGCAAGACCCGCGGGCACGGGTGCCATCCGTGTTCCTATCTTATCCGCAAGCGCTCTGCCGCGCAAGCGTTGCGGCAAGCGATTGAAAAACGCAGACAGGATGTATTTGTGTCCGCACGGATCCGTAGACTTCTCAACTATGTGGTGGACGCTCGCTAACTGGCAATGGAGGCGGTCATGTTTGATGATGACGACCTGTTCGATCTGACAGATGATCCGTTTGAGTGGGATCTACTGCTCGATGATGACGAGCTGGAGCGGGACCGTAAGAAGCGGCAGGACAAGAAAACTCAGGGCGACGCTTCGAAAAAGCAAGACAAGCGCCGCCGCGGACTGTTCGGCGGGCTCTTTGGATAACCGCCGCATCGCTGCGTCTGTATACTTAGCACGAGTTGAACACGTTGCGAAATGAGGACAGAGACGATGATGTGGTTTACCGCCGACCTGCACCTGGGCGATACGAATATCTTGCACGACATGGACCGACCGTTTGATTCGGTCGAGGAGATGAACCGCAAGGTCATCGATGCCATCAATGAGTGCGTGGCTGTGGACGACCGCCTCTATATCTTGGGAGACTTTACCTATCGTTTGCCCCTGGCGGAGGCGGTGCGCCTGCGCGAGTGCATCGAATGCCAGAATGTGACGCTCATCCGTGGTAACCATGACAGCGACTGGGAAGATCCCGACGTACCGCAGATTTGGGAAGACGTGCGCGATTACCTGGAGATTGCTCCTGGCTATGCCAAGGGCCATCGCCTGGTTTTGAGCCATTACCCCATGCTCAGCTGGAACGGCAAGGCGCGTGGCGCCATCATGCTACACGGGCATATCCACAGCAGGGGAGACCGCACCAACGTGCGCAACCGCGATCGCGAACGCCCTATCTTTCGCTACGATGTCGGTCTCGATGCCAACGAGTACAAGCCCGTAAGCCGCGATCAGATTCTTAGCTTCTTTGGGTTATAGGGCGCCAGAGCCACCACAAAGGGGACGGGCACCTTTGTGGTGGCTCTGGCGCCGTTGCCATTATGGCGGCGGCGCCTTTTTTGTCCGTGCGGCGCGGTAGAGTGTAGGCGGTTGAAATTTGCGTCCATCGAGGAGCTGCCATGAACGAGATCAAGTGCCCGCATTGCGGTGAAGTTTTTAAGGTCGATGCGTCCGGTTATGCGGATATCGTCAAGCAGGTGCGCAATGCCGAGTTCTCGCGCGACCTGGACGAGCGCGTGAAGGCAGTCCAGCGCGAAGGCGAGCAGGCGCTGGAGCTTGAGCGCTCGCGTTCGACGGCTGCCTTGCAAAAGGCAGAGTCTCAGCGCGACGCTGAGCTCGTAGAGCAGAAGAACGCTGCGGCTCAACAGCTGGCGCAAGAAGTCGCCAAGCGCGATGCCGAGCTTGCCGAGCTACGCGCCAAGCTCGAGGGCGCTGCCGCAGAGCGCGAGAGCGCAAGCCAGCGCGCGGCGGTCGAGGCCCGTGCCGATGCTCAAAAGGAGAACGCCGAGCTCCAGCGTGAGATCGACAATTTGCGTGCGCAGCTGGGACGCAAGGATGATGAAGCCAAGCTTGCCGAGTCGGCGGCGCGCAACGCTGCTCAAAACGATGTAGCCGCGCGTGATGCCCAGATTGCCGAGCTGCAGGCCAAGCTTGCCGCGGCAGACAAGGCTCAGGAGATGGCGCTTGCCGCTGCTGCTGCCGAGTCGCAGCGCGAGCTCGATGCCGCTCGCAGCGAGGCCGAGCGCACGCTTGCCGACTATCAGGCGAAAGTGAAGGAGAAGTTTTCCGCTGCAAAGGCTCAGTCCGAGCAAGAGGCCGAGGGTCTGCGTGCGCAGCTGCGCGAACAGGAGCTGACGGCCAAAATGAACCTGTCAGAGGCGGTCGCCGCGGCGGAGCGAGAGCGCGATGAGGCGCGTGCCAAGCTGACGAGCGAGCTGGCGGTGCGTGATTCTCGCGAGGAGCAGGCCAAGGCGGCACACGAGCTCGAGCTTGCGCAGGCCAAGCGCGCGAGCGATGAACTAATTCGCTACAAGGATGAAGAGATTGAGCGTCTTAAGGACATGAAGGTCCGCCTGTCCACCAAAATGGTGGGCGAGTCGCTCGAGCAGCACTGCGAGACCGAGTTTAATCGTCTGCGCATGACGGCGTTTCCCAACGCGTACTTCGAGAAAGACAACGATGCGTCCGAGGGCACCAAGGGCGACTTTATCTTCCGCGAGTGCGACGCGAGCGGCAACGAGATCATTTCGATCATGTTCGAGATGAAAAACGAGAACGACGAGACCGCGACCAAACACAAGAACGAGGATTTCTTTAAGAAACTCGATCACGATCGCCGCCAGAAAGGCTGCGAGTATGCGGTGCTCTGCACGTTGCTCGAGCCCGAGAGCGAGCTTTATAACGCAGGAATCGTGGACGTGAGCTATCGCTACGAGAAGATGTACGTGATCCGCCCACAGTTTTTCATTCCCATGATTACGCTGCTGCGCAACGCCGCCATGGGTTCGCTTCGCTATAAGCAGGAACTGGCGGAGTACAAACAGCAAAATATCGACGTCACGAACTTCGAAGCCAAGATGGAGAAGTTCAAGGATGGCTTCTCGCGCAACTACAACTTGGCGAGTAAGCAATTCGAGTCGGCAATCAAGGAGATCGATGCCGCCATTAAGCAGCTCGAGAAGACCAAGGACGACCTGCGCCGCAGCACCGAGAACCTGCGTCTTGCCCACAACAAGGCCGATGAGCTTACCATCCGCAAGCTCACATGGGGCAACAAGACCATGAAGGCAGCGTTTGACGAGGCGCATGAGGCTACACCAGAGACAAACGATGAGCCAGCCGAGGCAGATTCGTATGAGGTCGAGGATGCCGAGTAAGGCATAGCGGATAGTGCAAGAGCGGGGCCGCTGGCGATGTTGCCAGCGGCCCCGCTTCGTTTCGTTCCATTATGTTGGCTAGTCTTCGAGCAAGTCCTCGATAAAGCCGACGCGGTAGTTCTTGAAGATGACCTCGCCACCGTCTTGCGTGGCGTCCAGATCGACATCGCCCATGATGCCAAAGTCGTGGTCGCCGTCCTCGTCGGCAAAAATCTGGTGCACGTGCCACACGTGGAGCGCCTTCTCGTCGGACTCGTCGATCGAGAACATAGCAGAGGAGCGCGCGTCGCCGTCGGTGAGAATCTCCTCGTGCTGCTCGTGGTAAGCGTCGAGTGCTTTTTGCCAGCGGATCTCGCTCATGCCCCAGTCGTCGTCGAGTTCGCCCAGGTCGCGCACATGCTCGCGGGCGGCAAGAGTCACGCGGCGGAAGAGCGCGTTGCGCACCAACAGCGTGCAGCCGCGACGGTCCGCCACGACCTCGTCGATGCCCTGCGGCGGCGCGGCGTCGAGGGCTGCCGGGTTGCCAGCGTTTTCCCACTCGTCTACCAAGCTCGAGTCGACCGAGCGCACCACAAAGCCCAGCCACGAGATAATGTCGCGCAGGCGCTCGTCGCGCTTCTCGATGGGTACGGTGCGGTCGAGCGAACGGTAAGCCTCTGCCAGGTAGCGCAGCAAAATGCCCTCGGAGCGGGCGATGCCGAGCTTTTGAATGTAGCCCTTAAAATCGCTCGCGCTTTCCAGCATATCGCGCAGGACGCTCTTGGGAGAGAGCTGGTAGTCGTTTGCCCAGGGTACTTCCTGGCAGTACTTGTCAAAAGCGGCGTCGAGCAAATCCTCGAGCGGCTTTTCGTACGTGACGTCTTGAATGCGCTCCAGACGCTCCTCATACTCGATGCCGTCGGCCTTCATCTCGGCCATAGCTCGATCGCGTGCGGCACGCTCCTGCGCACGCAGCACTTGCTTGGGATCTTCGAGCGTCGCCTCGACCATTGAGATTAAATCCATGGTATAGGTCTCACTCTCGGGGTCGAGCAGCTCCAGCGCGGCAAGCAAAAACGGCGAGAGCGGCTGGTCGAGCGCAAAGTCCTCGGGCAGGTCGACCGTCAGCGCGTAGTCGATATCCGGCGCGGCGTCAGTCGGGGCGTCGGGTGCGGGCGGCACCTCGGTGCGCACGACGACGCCGGAATCGATGAGCGTGGCGAAGATTTCGTCGGCGCGAACCTCGAGCTTTTCCTTTTCCTCGGGCGTTTGCAGGCTTGTCTCGATGAGGTCGTGCACGCGGGCGCGAGCGTTGCCGCCCCGCTCGACCACGCTAATCACCATGGAGTGCGTGATGCGCAGGCGCGGCTTGAGCGTTTCGGGCTGCGTCTCGATCAGGCGCTCGAACGTCTGCTTGTTCCAGGTGACAAAGCCCTCGGGGGCCTTCTTCTTTTTAATCTTGCGGAGCTTTTTGGGGTCGTCGCCCGCCTTGGCCATAAGCTTGGCATTCTCGATCTCGTGCTCGGGTGCCTCGGCGATGACCATGCCCTCGGTATCGAAGCCCGAGCGACCGGCGCGACCGGCAATCTGATGGAACTCACGGGCGCGCAGGCGACGCATCTTGTAGCCGTCGAATTTGGTGAGCGCGGTGAGCACCACGGTATGGATGGGCACGTTGATGCCGACGCCGAGCGTATCGGTGCCGCAGATGACGGGCAACAGGCCCTGCTGCGCCAAGCGCTCGACCAGCAGGCGATAGCGCGGCAGCATACCGGCGTGGTGCACGCCGACGCCGCAGCCGAGCAAGCGCTTGAGGATCTTGCCAAAAGCCGTGGAGAAGCTCGTGCCTTTGGCGGCTTCCTTAATAGCCTTGCGCTGCTCCTTGCTGGCAATGCCAAAGTTGGCGAGGGATTGCGCCGTTGCAAGGGCGGCATCCTGGCTAAAGTGTACGATATAGAGCGGGGCCTCGCCGCGGCGCATGGCGAGCTCGACGGTGCCCTCGAGCGAGGTCGTCACATAGTCGTAGCTCAGCGGAACAGGACGCGGGGCATCGACGACCAAGTCGCAGGTAGCGCCGGTGTGTTCCTCGAGCGAAGCGGCGATCGCGGTGACATCGCCGAGCGTGGCGCTCATGAGCATGAATTGCGTGTGAGGCAGGGTGAGCAGCGGCACCTGCCAGGCCCAACCGCGATCGGGGTCGGCAAAGTAGTGGAACTCGTCCATGGCCACGCAGCCTACGTCGGCGCCCTCGCCCTCGCGGAGTGCATCGTTGGCAAGGATTTCGGCCGTGCAGCAGATGACGGGCGCCTTGGTGTTGATATGCGTGTCGCCGGTGATCATGCCGACGTTATCGCGGCCGAGCACCTGTACCAGATCGAAGAACTTCTCGCTGACCAGAGCCTTGATAGGAGCCGTGTAATAGCAACGTTTGCCCTGCGCCATGCCCATAAAGAGCATGCCCAGCGCGACAAGCGACTTGCCCGATCCGGTCGGTGTTCCCAAAATGACGTGATCGCCGGCAGCCAGGTCCATGAGGGCCTCTTCTTGGTGGTCCCACAGCTCAATACCGCGATTGCTCGTCCATTCAAAGAATCGCTCGAAGGCCTGGTCGGGCGTGAGCCATGGCTCGGGCTCGCTGCCGTCTTCGGGTTCCCACCAGGTGGGGGAGAGCGCGCCGAGCGAACCGAACTCTGCCTCGGTTCCCGTGCCGCCCGAGAATGAACTGGCAGCGCCGGCGCCGGAAACGGTGTTGGCAGCGGTATCTGTCGTGGTCTGTACCATGTGTGGTTGCTTTCTCTCGCGTTTGTCCGCCAACTATTATGGCGTAGCAACGATGCAGGGCGCCGGCACGCGAGAAAATGCAGGAAATGGGCGTTCTGCCCAGCCGTTTGGTGCAGTTGCCAGCTAAGTGAGTAGGCTTTTTGCAATATCGCGAGCACATGGCTTTTGCGCAAGCGCTCTACCTGCGGTTTTAGTTTTCGCTATGCGGGTTGTGCTTGGCTATTGCAAAAAAGTCTACTCACTTAGGCTCGAGGGTCGTTCGTTGGCGCCTATTCGCGCTTGTTTGCCGACGCCGCGACCATCAGAAGCCCCTAGGACTCCTGCGGTAAGCGCTTCTTGCCCTTGCGGGCGCGGTTTCTAAAGTTCTCGACGGCTTCTTCCATGCCCAGAGGCACATAGGCGAGCTCATCGAGGTTATCGGGCAGGTAGCAGGCTAGGCTTTGCTCCTGCGCGCGGCCCGCCGCGAGCTGTTCATCGCTGGGCTGCGCGCCGGGTGTGGCGCAAATGCCATAGACGGCGGCGCCCATCTCGCGCGTGCGGCATTCATATTCGGTCTCGGGGTATTCGGGATGGTCGCGGCGCACGTCGTCACTTGTCCAAAGCGTGTCGTAGCCGGCCGCGGCAAACTGCCCCAGGGCGTAGTCGCGCAATGGCTTGCTGTCGGTTCGCAGGGTGACGGTGGCGCCGGCTGCAAGGAGCGGGCGGTAGAGCATCAGATGGTCGACATGGACGAGTCGTTTTTTGGCGTACTTGGCCTTGGGTTGCGGCGTGGGAAAGTTGATGGTGATGGCATCGAGCTCACCTGCGGCAAATAGCTGCGGCAGCGATGCGGCGCCTCGGGGCAGGACGAGTGCGTTGGTCAGTTTCTGCTCGCAGATTTTCTGCGCGGCATAGGCGATGCAGATGGGCTCCTGGTCCATACCGATAAAGAGGGTGTTTGGCTCGCGGACTGCGCGCTCTACAAGGTACGTTCCCTTGCCACAGCCAAGATCCAGGTGAAGGTGCTCGAAGGGCTTGCTGCCAACTGGCGCGCAGGCCTTGCGCCAATCTCCGGCATAGGCCTCGGGGTTCGTCTCAATCGCATCGGCGTAGCGCTCCAGGCGCTCCTCGAGCACAAAGTTCTTAGGCGTGCGAACGTGGACGGCTCCCATGAGGCTCCTTGGTCATAAGTATGGAACGCATAGCTACGCGTTCCGTCAATGGGTTGAAAAGGGCGGGCATAGCTTGCCCAAAAGATGCGATGCGGCTCGGCGGCGAGTCGTCGGTGCCTACAGGCGCTTGAGAATCACATAGCGGTTGAGCTCGCCGCTGCGACCGTCAGCATGGAAGCGCTCAAGCTCGCGCACGGGAACCTCGCCGCTCTTGTAGAACGTGCGGACACCGCGCACCAGGTCGGTGATCTGCTGATCGTCAAAGTGATGGCAATAGCGGTAGGCGTGGCGGTCGTTTTGCCAGCCAATGAGGTGGTCACCGGCTTCAAACTGCGCGGAATCGTAACCCTCAAACGGCGGGGTGAGCTCGGCGCGGGCCTCGGCGCGAACAGCCTTGCGCGCCATGCGCTCGTCGTTCATAAACTCCCAAAAGCTGATGGCGATGATGCCGCCCGGGCGCGTCTGGCGCACCAGGGCGTCGAGCACGCGTACGCGGTACTCGCACGACGGCACATGGTGCATAAAGCCAAAGCAGACCGAGATGTCGGCGAGCGGGGCGTCGAAAAGCACGTCGGGTGTCTCGGCGGGGTTGAGCTTCATAAGGGCGTCGAGTACGTCGAGTTCCTGGAAGTGCAGGTTGGGAATGCGCAGGGCGTGGCCGCGTGCATCGATGGCCAGGTCCTGGCACGAGTCGACACCATAGAACTCGAAGGGGCAGCTGGCGTCTGCCGAGGGGCTCGTGCCGTCCACGCCTTTGGCAGCCAGCGTGCCGCCGGCGGCAAAGTTCTCGAAGCGCATGTTGCCGCAGGCAAGGTCGAAGACGCGGACGGGATGCTCGATCGTGGCGACGTCGAGCTGCTCGAGCGCAATGTCCATGGTGCGCACCCAGCCGGGCCACGGGGCCTGACGCGTATCGGAAAAGGAGGCGGAGTGCTCGCGATAGAACGTGTTGTTGAGCTGGATGAGCGATGAGGCGAAATCGCGGTTCACGGCGCGGAACTCCCTCCGTTGGCGGTGCGGAATAAACAGTACGACCATACTACCGTTAACGCCGCAACGGGGACAACCGGGCTAGGTGCCATTGCTTCGTTTGGACACATTTCCGCAGCTCATATGCACCCGCAACCGCCGGTTGTCAAAAATCTCACTAGAATAGGTGGCATGCTTTTGGCGGTGGCGGATAGATTTTTAACTGTGCAAGGCGCCTTAAGAACAAAAACGGTCCGGCGGCACGGCTGGCATCACATAGGAGGAACCATGAATGTAGAAACTGCGCAGCGGCTCGCCGACCTTCGTCGCAGCAAGGGTTTTAGCCAAGAAGGGCTGGCACGAAAGCTGGGACTGTCGCGCCAGGCGGTCAGCAAATGGGAGCGCGCGGAGAGCTCGCCCGATACCGAGAATCTGATCTCGCTCGCCAAACTCTATGGCGTGAGCCTGGACGAGCTGCTCAATCCGAGCGATGAGATCGAGGACGATATCGAGTTTGAGAACAAGGACCGCGCCCGTCAGCGCGAGGCCGAGGCGGCGGAGCGCGCCCGCACCCATGAGGCGGCGGCACGCGCCACGGAGGCAGCTACGCAGGCAAGTGATGCCGCGGCCAAGGCGGCGCAGGCGGCGAGTTGGAGTGCGCAGGCCGCCAATGCCGCTACGGCGCAGGCGACGAGTGGCGCCGCGGTTGGCTCGACTCCGGTGAAGGGCCCGTTCCAGTCGTTCCCGTATTGGGCCGTGTGCTGGCTGCTGTTCTTTTTGCTGATGTTCCTGTTTGGTGCCGGTCCCTTTGCCGCGCTGATCTTCTTTACGATTCCCATCTATCACTGGGTGGCGCGTGCGCTCGATGGCGATTGGGCGCGCGGGGATATTCAGGTTGGCCCGGCGTCGGTGGCGATCAAGGCCCAGGGGAAGGATACTTCTGCGGAACCTGATGCTGGCGTGGCTACCGCGGCCACCGCTGAGCCATGTGCCAAAGAGGGTGATGAATGATGAAGCTTTCGCATGAATCCAAGGTACGCTTGGGCGTTGGCATCGGAGCGTTCGTGTTTATCATCGGGCTTGTCTTTGGCACTTCGCGGCTATTGGCTCATTCCGATATGGTGCGTACAACCGGTATTCTATCTGGCCATTTGTCTGATTTTGACGATATGTTTGACGACGATGATCTCTTGGATAGCGGTAACTATTCCGCTCGGCCTCAACAGCTTTCGAGCGAAACGTTTGATGCCGACGCGTTCACATCGCTTGACTTGGACGTGACGTCGGGCACGGTCGAGGTTAAATGTGTCTCTGGCGGCCCGGTGCGTGTTATCGAAAGCGGCCGCGTTGCGAAGGGAACGTCTGCTTCTGATGCGGCTACCCGGAACCTTGCTGAGGTCAAGGGATCTACGCTCAAGATCAGTCAGTTCGACTACGATGATAAGCGCGCGATTGACCGCACAATTACCATTGAGCTGCCGCGAGATGTTGCGGATAACCTGGTGGGCATTACGGCGAATGTAGGGTCGGGCGACCTGGCGGTCGCGGACATTGCGTGCCATGATCTGGATATAACGTTGAATTCGGGAGACGTTGAGTTTACGGGCACCGTGACCGACACCCTGAATGCCGAGGTTGGTTCGGGTGACATGACGTTCGAGCTCTACCAGGCGCCCGCGAAGTCGATGGACGTGAGCGTGGGCTCGGGCGACGTGGAGATGACGGTTCCGAGCTCGACGGGCTTTAAGGCGAGCCTCACCGTGGGCAGCGGCGACTTCGAGAGCGATTTCCTTCCGCTTGGCTACGATGGCGAGACCATATTGAATCTTGAATTCGACAACGGCGATAAGTCTGCCACGTATCGTTTTGAGGTCGGTTCGGGCGACATGTCGTTTGATCCAGAGTGACGGGTGGTTATCGAAGACTTATAAACCATAGACGCGCTGTTTGATGGAGGCGCCGGAGCCGTGACGGGCTTCGGGGCCTTTGCCTTTACAATGGGGGCATGGAACAGATTATCTTGAACATACTCGAGGCCCTGCGTTGCGGCGAGACCGTAGACGACAAGGCGCTCGTCAAACTGATACATGCCGAGGCGCGCCGCGAGGGTGCCGACAAACGCGATTTGGCCAAGCGCCGTCTGCTGCCGTTCTACCAGCGGGTTAAACGTGAGGAGCCGGCTCGTTGGGCTGGATGGAATGTCGATGCGGAGCTGGAGCGTCAACTGCTGCAGGTGCTACGCATGAAGCCTCGTCGCACGGCTTCGGGCGTGGCGACCATTACCGTCATCACCAAGCCCTGGCCGTGCTCGGGCGATTGCCTGTTTTGCCCCAACGACCTGCGCATGCCTAAAAGCTATCTGCACGCCGAGCCGGCATGCGCCCGTGCGGAGCAAAACTGCTTCGACCCGTATCTGCAGGTGAGCGCTCGCCTGACCGCGCTTTCGCAGATGGGTCATGCGACCGATAAAATCGAGCTTATTGTGCTTGGCGGTACCTGGAGCGACTATCCGCAAGGGTATCAGACGTGGTTTATGTTGGAGCTCTTCCGTGCGCTCAATGATGATGCGGTGGCGGGCGTGGCGGCAAATCCCATGTTGGCGCGTCCGGGCATCAGTCGTGCCGAGGCGGGGCGCCTGCTCGACGATGCGCCCGCCGATGCCCTGCCGCCGGTGGTGGCGGGGCGTCGCGAGCGCTACCGGGCTGCCGGCATTGCGACAGACGAGGCCGAGCTCGCGAGCGGTGTTGCAGGAGAGCAGGAGCGCGTGGATGTTGCTGTGGGCGGCTACAACCGTGCGGTGCGTCGTCTGTACGGCCCTGGCACGCCGTGGGGCGAGGTTGCCGAGTGGCAGGCGGCAACGATGGAGGAACTTGAGCGTCAGCAGCGCATCAACGAGACGGCGAAGCATCGCGTGGTGGGGCTCGTTATCGAGACACGTCCCGATGCCGTAACGCCGCAGGCCCTCACACTTATCCGCCGCTTGGGCTGCACCAAGATTCAGATGGGTATTCAGAGTCTTGACCAGCATCTACTCGATATCAACGAGCGCCGCATTTCGGTGGCGCAGATCGAGCGGGCGTTTTCGCTCGCGCGCCTGTTTGGCTTTAAGATCCACGCGCACTTTATGCTCAACTTGCTGGGCGCCACGCCTGATGGGGACAAGCGCGACTACGAGCGCTTTATGACCGAGGGCGCCTTTATGCCCGACGAGGTCAAGGTCTACCCGTGCGCGCTCATCGAGGGCTCGCGTCTGGTGGGCTGTTACGAGCGTGGCGAGTGGCGCCCCTATACCGAGGACGAGCTGCTCGATGTGTTGGCCGACGACATCGTGGTGACGCCGGCGTTCTGCCGCATCAGCCGCATGATCCGCGACTTTAGCTCCGACGACATCATGGTGGGCAACAAGAAACCCAACCTGCGTCAGCTCGTCGAGAACCGCCTGGCTGCTCGGGGGGATGGTGCGACGGTGCGCGAGATTCGCTATCGCGAGATCAGCACGGCTGGTGCCGACTTGGATGAGCTATCTCTTGATGAGGAGGTAGCATACGAGACGCCGGTGACGCACGAGCGCTTTTTGCAGTGGGTGACGCCGCAGGGCAAGATCGCGGGCTTTTTGCGGTTGTCGCTGCCCGACCATTCGTTTGTTGCCGCGCATGCAGACGAGTTGCCGACGACGCCGGACGAGGCGATGATTCGCGAGGTACACGTGTATGGCATGGCGGCACGCGTGGGGGATCAGGGCCAGGCGGCGCAGCATCACGGGTTGGGACGTTTGCTCGTAGAGCGTGCGTGCGAGATTGCCCGGGATGCTGGTTATGCACGTATCAACGTGATTAGCGCGATTGGCACACGCGAGTACTATCGCCATCTTGGATTTTATGACCATGGCCTTTATCTGCAAAAGGAGCTCTAGATGAACAAGCCGAGTGTTTCTGCCGGCGTCGTTGCCGGCGTTGCTCTGGGAGCCGCGGCGCTTGGTGCGGCCGCTGTCGCTGTTCGTGCTGCCTGTCTGCAGGTTGCGCGAACCCGCAATGGGTTGGCGCGCGTGAAGCGCATGCACGATGAGGGCGGTGACGAGGTCCGTGTGCTCGTGCAGGGCGGCGTCTACCAAAGCGCGAGCTATGCTGGCGATCGTTGGGCGGAGCCGGTCTTTGCGTACTATCGTGCATTTGACGATGTGTTTGAGGCCGAGGACGCAATGCGTGATGCTTACGGGCATGGTATCGACCGTATGCTCATGCTGGGCGGCGGTGGGTTTGCCTATCCCAAGTTCGCGTTGATGTCGCACGAGAGTTTGCGCATGGACGTTATCGAGTATGACGGAGAGATTACGCGCCTGGCGCGCCGCTGGTTCTACCTGGACGAGCTGGAGCGCGCGGTGGGCGACCGCTTGCGGGTGATTACCGCTGAGGCGCGTTCGTACCTGGGCGTGATGAGCGTGGGCCATCGTCGCTACGACGTGGTCGTGAGCGATTGCTTTGGCGGTGTCGAGCCCGTGCGCGAGCTGGCGACGGTTGAGGCGTTGCGTTTGGTGCGAGGCAGCCTGAACCCCGGGGGCATCTATGTTGCCAATATCGTGAGTGCGAACAGGGGGAGCGACGTGACGTTCCTGCGCGATTGCGTTGCCGCGGCACTCGAGGTATTCGCCCACGCCTGGGTGGTCCCATGCGGCGATGCGGAGTTCGGCGGCGAGGAGAACTACCTGCTCATCGCCAGCGACGGCGACTATGTCTTTGCCGAAGCTGTGCCCTTCGACACCGACTTCCTCGGCACCGTCCTTCACGACAAGTAAGTCTCTCCGTCCCAAAAAGACGGGTCTTAGGCGTGGTCGCTCCAGCTGCGGACACGCTGCTTCATGCCCTCTATGTCGAGCACGCCTTCGGCAAAGCCCTTGCGCACGAGCTCTTCGGGAACAAACTCGTCGTAGCGGTCAAAATAAGGCACCTCGCCGGGATAGACGAGCTCGATGGGATCGAAGTCCTTCTCGGCCTCGGCGGCGAGCACCTCAAAGAACGTCTCCTCGTCGGCCTTCATCTTAAACTGCATAAAGTACGGGCGTGATGGGTCGAGTCCGCGAAGGCCCAACTCCGCGGCACATTTAATCTTGAGCATGCGCTCGAGGGCCAAAAAGGCGTAGCTGCCCAGCCAGGGGAAGAGCACCCAGGTATCGCCGCCCAGGTTAATGAGCGGTTTAGTTCCCGCGCCCGAAATCTCGGCCGTATGACGAGCCTGCGCAAGGCGGGCCCGTGCGTTACCCATAAGGTACGGATACGCGGCGTGTTCGTTGAGCGCCTTGCGCATGCGCTCGAGTACGTGTGTATTGATGTCACCGGGACAGTCGCCAAAGTAGGCCGGCACCCGGCCCTTGACCTGCGTGGCAAAGACGGTATGACGCTTCCAGTCCACTTCCTCGACAATCCAGCAGTGTCCGGCGATGGCGATGCGCTCACCGGGCGGTGGCGGATTGACGATCGTGCCCAACTCGGCCGACTCGCTGCGAACGGTGAACTCCTCGTTTTCCTGGAACACGGCGTAAAACTTAAAGTTGTTAATGATGCGCTCGCCCGCGAGGCCCACAATGAGCCCACCGCCCTCGGTGACCTGGATGTGGTCGATCTTGATGAGGTGGCGCAGCAGTACGCGATAGTCATCGGCCGAGACGCGGTGGAAATAGCTGAGCGTGAGCACGCGCTGGGCAAGTTCGGCAGGCGTGAGTTCGCCGGTGCTGGCGAGGGTCGACATGGTCTGGTGATAGAGCAGGCTGTAGGGGAGTCGATCGAGCTCGGGCGGCTCGACCCACTTTTCCTCGCGATAGAGTTGTACGAGCGCGATGCCCTGGAGGAGCTTCCAAGGTATCGTTTCAGGCATCATCGTGCGCGGCTCGGGCTCTTCCTCGCGCATGACAAACCACATCTCGGGCGGAAGATCGCGGCGTCCCGTGCGCCCCATGCGCTGCAAAAAGGAGCTGACGGTAAACGGTGCATCGATCTGGAACGCGCGCTCCAGGCGACCGATATCAATGCCGAGCTCCAGCGTGGAGGTGGTGACGGTTGTCTGTGCCTGTTCCTCGTCGCGCATGAGCTCTTCTGCCGTCTCGCGTAGCGATGCCGAGAGGTTGCCGTGATGGATAAGGAAGCGGTCGGGCTCGTGCCGGCTCTCGCAGTAGCTACGCAGCATGGAGCATACGGCCTCTGCCTCCTCGCGCGAGTTGGCAAAGACCAAGCACTTTCGGCCGCGCGTGTGCTCAAAGATATATCCCATACCGGGGTCGGCGTTGTCTGGTGCTGTATCGGTGGGGTTGAGTAATGCCTGTTCGGGTGCTTGGGGGATGTCGACTTCGCCCTCGGGGGCCGAGGAAGCTTGGCGGTCCTTGGGAGCGGCCTTGCCCTGTGCCCGCTCACGACGTTGACGGCGCTCCTCTTGTGTGAGCTGTCCGCTGTGACGCATGTCTTGGGCGCCGGCGGGCAGTGCCGCGGATGCCGCCGCATCGATGCGCTCGCACGCAAGCACTTCGGCCTCTTGAGGACCTGTACCCATGAATCCCCGCTGCTGCGCCTGGGGGCCCGAGTTGTAGAAGTGCTCCATGGAGATGCGCCACACGCGGCGCGGTTCTTCAAAGCGGGGGATAACGCAGTCGCGCCCCGTTCCCTGTGAGAGAAAAGCGCCCGTGCGCTCGGGGTCGCCGATGGTAGCCGAAAGGCCAATGCGGCGAGGCTGCACGCCGGCCATGCGCGAGAGTCGCTCGATAAGGCAGAGCGTTTGCCCGCCACGGTCGCCGCGCATGAGCGAGTGGACCTCATCGATGACCACGTAGCGCAGGTCGCAAAACATGCGCGGGATCGCCATGTGCTTATGGATTAAAAGCGCTTCGAGTGACTCGGGTGTAATCTGCAGGATGCCGCTCGGTTTTTTAATGAGCTTAGCCTTGTGCGACTGCGAGACATCGCCATGCCAGTGCCAGACAGGGATATCGGCCTCTTCGCAGAGGTCGTTGAGGCGGACGAACTGATCATTGATGAGCGCTTTGAGGGGGCCGATGTAGAGGGCGCCCACGCTCGCGGGCGGGTTCTCCCAAAACTCGGTCAGGATGGGAAAGAAGGCTGCCTCGGTTTTGCCGGAAGCTGTGGATGCCGTTAGGAGTACATTGTCTTGTGTGTTAAAGATGGCATCTGCCGCCGCAACCTGGATAGAGCGCAGACTCTCCCAATCGTGGGAGTAGATGAAGTCTTGGATAAACGGAGCATATCGGTCAAAGGCGTTCACGGGGCCTCCCCTCAAATACGAACCTCTCAATGCGGTTGGCAATGGTTTGCTGCATTGCTGTCTCAACGTTTGTGCAGATAAAAGCTGCCAAAATAGACCTGTCCCTTTTTGGCAGGTTAGATGGTGAATTCGGCGAAGTTGCGGTCGCCGTCTGCGGTGCCGGTGTCGCCTGTTGCGGCTGCCGGTGCCAGCGCGTCGCCGCCGACGCTTTGCAGCAACTCGGCCACGTTTGCATCGGGGTTCTGGCACAGGATATCGAGCAGCTCGATAAAGTCACGGATGACCTCACGCGGCGTCAGGTGCGTATCGGCTCCCACGCGGCCAAACTCAATCTTGAGAAAGTCTACCAAGTCGTTCTCGGTAAGCGTGGGCGTCCAGCCAAAGTATCCGGCATGGATCTGCATGAGTTTTTCGATCAGCACCAGCAACTCCTCGTAGGTGAGTGGCTGCAGGCGGATGATGGGCGCGAGCATGTCCTTAAGGTCCTCGCGTGCAAAGCGGCCCTGAGCGAGTCGACTTCGCAGGGCCTCGTAGGAGAACACGCCACGGCGGCGGTCTTCGATGGAGGTTGGCGTGCCGCCCATGATCATGCCCAGGTACTGCGCCTTGCCCTGGAGCGTGTCGTTGTACATGGTCAGGATCTTCTCGTAGTTGTATTGGCGCGTGATGGCGTTGGGAATCTTATACAGATTCACGAGCTCGTCGATGAGCACCAGCATGCCCTTGTAGCCGCTGCAGACCAAAAAGCGCGCAATGAGCTTAACGTAGTCGTACCAGTCGTCATCGCTGATGATGGTCGAGGAGCCCAGCTCGGCGCGTGCCTCACTCTTGGTGCGGTACTCGCCGCGAATCCATTTGGTCACGCGGCTCATAGCTTCTTCGTCGCCCTCGGATACGGCCGCGCGGTAGCGGCGGAGCATGCGGGCGAAGTCGAAGCCGTGGACCATTTCCTCGAGTGGGGCCAGTTGGGCATTGACGGCAGACTCGTCGGCATCGGCACACGAGGCGACCCAGCGATCCAGGATAAGGTTGAGCGCACCGCCCTCGGGGCGCGTCTTGGTCGATATGTTGCGGATGAGCTCACGGTAGGTGGCAAGGCCCTGTCCCTGGCCGCCCTGCAGACGGCGCTCAGGGGATAGGTCGGCATCGGCCACGACGAATCCCTCGCCCATGGCGTGCGTGCGGATGGTCTGGAGCAAAAAGCTCTTGCCGGCGCCGTAGCGACCGACTAGGAAACGGAAGCTTGCGCCGCCATCGGCGATGAGGCTCAGGTCGGTGAGCAGAGCACGGATCTCGACCTCGCGCCCCACGGTGATATAGGGAAGGCCGATGCGCGGGACCACGCCGCCCTTGAGCGAGTTGAGAATGACGGCGGCGACGCGCTTGGGCACGCGGGGTGCTGCGGATGCGGTATCACTCATGGTCTAGGTATCCTCTCACGTCTGCTTCGTAGTCCTCGATAATCTGCGGTCCTGCTGAGCCAAATTCAATAACGGTGTCGCCCACCAGGTCAAAGAGCGCTTCGTTGATGCTATCGACGAGCATGTCCTCACTCTTGCCCGACTGTGCCACCGCCAATGTGGCCTGCGCCGTGTTCCGCTCGAGGAGCGCGCGAAGGAAGGCATCTGCGGCGGGCGCGAGTTCGGTTGCGGTGCCAGCGGGTGCAGTCGATACGACCACTGGCGTCGGTGCGAGGAGCGGTGCCACGACGCCAAACTGTTCGGTGGAAATGGTTGGCTCGTCGGCTTCGTTGCGCTCCGTGGGCGCCGCGATCGGCTCGACCATCACGCCGGCCGCGGGTTTGGCTTCCGGCTGCTCGGAGCCCTCCGTATCGACCTCTGTGGGCACATCGTCCTCGCGCTCCTCATCAATTAAAAGTGCCTCACGTGTTTGTGCGGCGGCGCTCCGAATGTGTCCCAGCTGACTCAGGTCGATATCGATCTTGACGGGCTGGTGCGCGGCGTCCCACGAAAGCCATGCCACGATCTCGTCGTCGATGATCTTGGCCAGATATTTGGGGACCTTCTCCTCCTTCAGGGGGTGGGTGGGGTCTAGGGCCAGGCGCAGGCGTTGGTCGCAGGCGCGCATCATCTCGCCAAGCTTGCTGCTCTTTTGCCTGCTGCCGTGAATCCGCATGCATTCCCAAAAACCGTTTTGGCAACGGTAGATATGGATGGGATCCAAGCGGTATTCGCAGTCTTCGTGGCGATTGGGCGCAAAGAACACGGCCGAGGCAAACATGGTATAGGGCATGGCCGTCTCCTCCCCAAACAAGCTCGCCACGATACCGGTCTTTCGGTGCGTGTCATAGTAGCGCGCCATACGGACATACACGGCGCATGCCACGTGGCGCAGGTCGCGATGGTGGCTGCGATCGAGCCGTGAGTTATTGAGGTTATACGTGGAGAGGGCGTTGATGGCGGCCATGAGTCGCTCCTCGCGAGCCTCGTCGGGCGGAAGGGGGAGCGTGGGCTCGGAGTTCTTGCGACGCGCGGGCGCCAGGTCCGACGGTGCTGGTGCAAGGTCTCGAGCCGAGCGCCGCAGCTCGATAAGGGCGTTGTCGAACATGACGGTTTTAGAATCACGAAGCAGCTTGGGGTCGAGTCCGTGGAACACGGCGTAGTCCTGCAGCCACACGCGTGCGAACCGGTCGATGCCGGGTTCAAAGGCGCGATAGGCATCCCAAAAGGCCTTGATTTTGTTAAAACCATCGAGTGGGTCATCTACGCCAATGCCGCAGATCAGCTCATAGAGATACAGAAAGGCAAAGGACGTAGACGTTTCCTCGACGGTTCCGCGGCGCACTTGGGTGCGCCAGGTAAAATAGCCGCGCAGCTGCCGATCGCTCATGGCGTTATAGGTGGGAAAGTACGACTTGAATGTGCCGTTGTAGGGACAGTCGTCCTCAAAGTCGGCCATCAGCAGGCCTTGGCGGTAGAAAAGCTCGGCTTCCGAAAGCCAACGTCCCGCGCCACCCTTGGGGTCTTCTTGCCAACGCGATATCTCACGCATTTTGCGGTACTGGTCGGGAAGGAAGTTCTGCATCTGACGACCGGTTTTGAGAATCGGCTCGTCAGCATAGACTTCGTTTGAGAAGCGAGCAGACTGATGGGTCCGGGCCTCGGCCATAATGCGCTCGATGAGCATCTTGATGTCCTGGTCGGCCACCGTTTCTCCTCTCCTAACGCAGCTTCGGTGACCTCATATCATAGCACAGCATCAAACAGGTGTTCGAGATACCGTTACGTAGATAGATTTAGAACAGGAGGGCGTAGATGACGGCTATGACAACGGAGGGGAGCATATTGGCCGTGCGGAAGGTCTGAGGACGGATGAGGTTGACGCCGACGCAGAAGATGAGTATAGAGCCCACGAGCGATAGACTGTCGAGGGCGGCGGCGGTCATGATGGGGGAGAGCGCGCCGGCAAACAGCGTAATCGTTCCCTGGAATACGGCAACGGGCAGGGCGGAGAAGATGCAGCCGCGGCCGAGCGAAGCCGTCATGGTGCAGACGATGATGCAGTCCAACGCGCCCTTGAGGGCAAGCGTGGACCAGTCGCCGAGCAAGCCGTCTTGGATTGATCCCACGATAGCCATGGCACCGATGCAGACGGTCAGCGATGTCGAGACAAAGGCATTGGTGAACTCGTTGTCTCCCTCGCTGCCGGTTTTGCGCTTGAGCCATTCGCCCAGGTTTTCGATGCCGGCTTCCAGGTTAACGGCCTCGCCGATGAGCGAGCCGAGGGCAAACGAGACGATGAGCATGGTGGTGCCGGTGGTCTCCAGCGCTTTCCCGTCAATGACGAGCATCTTTTGCATGGTGCCGCCCAGTCCGATAAACAAAACGCACAGCCCCGACGCCTTCATGAGCGTGTCTTGGATGCGGGGTGTGATAAAGCGTCCGCCTATAAGGCCCAGCAGTCCGCCCGCAATCAAAAGTGCGACGTTGATGACCGTTCCCAAACCCGGCATGAACCCTCCCATATTGATGCCAACCTGGCAATCGTAGCAGAACGGGCTGCAGGGTGCGTCATGCCTCATCCTATACGTTATATAAGTGGTATTAATGACGGCATTTGGTGCCCAAGCCTCAGCCTCCCATCACGACATAGGGGCTGTAATCGAAGCACAGCGTCATGAGTCGCTGCGGGGACTCAATGGCCGCGGCGATGATATCGGCATCTCGAGCTCGGTCAAATCCCACGAGCTCAATTTGATACGAGACGTCTTCCATTTTATGGAGTATCCGGTTATTCAGGAGGTTCTCACCGTCGAATTCCTCGGTTTTGCCTCCGTCCGAGGTTACGGCATACAGGTGCAGTTTTGCGGTGGTCGCAGGGTCGGCGACCGTGAGGTTGTCGATTTGGTTGGCCGTGCCCTTTGCCCCAAGCAAGGTGAGCAAGGTGGGGGCTACGACCTCGCCCGATGGCAGAAAAACAACTTCGACGGTTTTAGGGAATGCGATAATGGCTGCTTTGCGGACGGGCTTATCGGCAGCGGTGGCCTCAATGCTCGCGGCGTCGACGGTTTCCGTGCGGTCGAGCGCGACCATCATGCAACAATTGCCCTCGTCGATGTCTGCCGGCATGGGACACCCCAAGTTTTCGCCAGCTTGCGTGCAGCCCACTGCGGTGGCTGTTTCGCTTGGCTCGCTGAAAGTGGCTGAAGGACCGCTCGATGGCGGTGTTATGCCGCCTGGTGCGCCATTGTCCCCAGGCGCTATTTCACCGCTGCTCTCGCTGGAGTCGCTTGCGATGTCACCCGTCGAGGGGGCGAGTCCGACCGCTCCTACTCCGCTCCATTCCATCTCGAGGAGCGCCGGATCGACAAGGACGTGATGCACATCTTGCGTTTCGGCACTGATATCGACAGGACCGGGATCTGCCCCTCGCGTCAGGCTGAGCGATCCGGTCCGCTGTTTGCCCCGAATCTCCTGGCTTTCTGTGCCGCTCGCGTAGAACATCAGAGCGATCTCGCCATTTGCCGTGGCGTCGGTGCCCGCCTTGGTCATTTTCAGCGATGCGGTGAATGAGATAGCGGGCTGCGTGCCATCGGCGCTCGAGGGGACGCAGCCCAGGCATACACCCCCTCCGTTTTCGAAAAACGTGCTGTCGAAGGCGACTGTTGCCCCGTCCGCCGAGTCATCGGACAGGGTGATGTCGAGGCGCAGCTCCACGTCGCAGGAATCGCCATCGGCATCAGTTGCAGCTGCGCGCCATGTGCAGATAATGCATCCCGTTAGGGGGCCGTCCGCTGTGCTCGAGCGCTCGGTATCCACGACTATCGAGCTGTTCGTGCAGCGACGGAGGCACCCCGAGGCCGAAATGCTTGCCTGCGCAAGCGAGAAGCGTTGGCGCGCGATGGTGCTCATCTGGTTTGTGGCGAGACAGTTGACGGCAGGTAAGGGGACGTCCACGGCGGGTGTCGCTAGAGCGGCGACGGGCATGCCGGTGGCAAGCGCACTGCAGAGCGCGGCAACGGGCAAAAGGTTCTTTGATGCCATGGGTTCTCCTTACCTGTTCTGGACGGTCTCGATTATCGCGGCTACTGGCTGCGTTTGATGCGCAGACCAAGGCCGATGGCGCTAGCGCCTGCCGTGGCGATTCCTGCTGCCAGGAGCTGTCGCGTGTCGCTCGTTTGCGCTAGGGGTTCATGTTGGCCACTGCGTTCGAGTTCCGATAGATCGACAGTTACCTGCGTGGCAGCCTGCGCCTGCTCTTGTTGGGCAAAAGCGGCGATCGGGGCAAACGTTGCAACGCCGATGATGACGGCAAGGACAATTGCCTTAGGCCGTGTGCGCACCGGGCTCGACCGTCCACGTAATGGTTGCGACCTGGTCGCCCGTGCCGGTCACATGGAAGATGTCTCGCGTGACGCGGGCGACAGCGCCGCTCGTCTTAAGCTTAATCTTGTCCGTACCATCGGCGATGCCCTGGTAGCCCATGTCGAAGGATGCATTTTTGGAAAGGTCGAGGCCCGCTTCCTGCGTCGCGGCGTGGGCGTCTTGGAGTGCCTTGTCTGGGCCGACCTTAAAATCGATGGAGTTCTGGGCGGTCCCCGTCTTGGCGTCGGCGACGATGCTCCAGGACTTCTGGGCGGCAATCTTCATGTTGGTAACATGGATGCCATAGGCCGAAAGATTGTCGATGGTGGTTGTATTCTCGGAAGGGCCCTGGAGCGTGCCGTCTGCCTTAGCGACGAACGGAATGACGGTCGGGGCTTTGAACTTGATGTTGTCGATTTCGGTCCTGATGGTCACGTTGGTGGTTCCAGTGCGTCCCTCCGCCAGGGCGGTGGTCGGCGCGGCGCCCATTGCGAGTGCGAGCGCCAGCCCTGCGCCCGCGACGAGCACCCTGGCCCCGCTCAAATTCCCGGTGATGTCCATAATCGTTCCTTTCTATTCGTCACGGACCGTTTCCGTGAGGGTTAGACGAAAGCGGCACGGGTGCGCATTTTCATAACAGGTGGCAGGTCTAGTCTTCTGTCTGCGCAACCCGCACCTTGATGCGCGTGGGATTGCCATGGGCGTCGTAGGTCTTGGCGTCGAGCGCTTGAATCTCGATATACGCCTCGCCTTCTTTGATGTCGCCTGCGGGGCAGGTCTCAACGGTCTTGCCGGTCTCGACCACCCCCGATTCATAGATGGTCTCGTCGTTTTGGATCACGCGGAAACGCTGGGGAAACTTGTTATCCTGGACGTTTTGCACGTTGACGCGCAGCTTGCCGCCTTTTTGTAGCTGGGCGACCGGTGCGACCGAGATTGTCATCATGTTGTCGCGGACGATGGCATCGAGCTCGTCCTGGATTTCCTGGCGCGACTTACCCTCCGCCGCTGTGACCGAGGCACCTGTCTCGGCGACAGGCTTTGACTGCCAGGCGTAAAGGCCGACGGCGATAAGGGCGCAGGCGATGGCCAGGCAGACAACGCCGAGCCTTTTTCGATGTTTTGACCCTAGGGGGCTCGACTGCTTCCTTACGCTCATGCGGCATCCTTAGTGGTATAGACGCGCGCGAACGTGGACGGATCGGCGCCAAAGAGCATGTGGAGCATGAGGCGTCGCGAGTAGATGAGCTCGTCGAAGTTTGGGTCGAGTTTGATGTCGTGGATGTGGGCGATGTGGTGGGCGAGTGCCGAAAACGATTCGGGATCGCAAATCACGTCGGTGGTGACGTGATAGACAACCGCATCGGGAAATGCCTCCTCATCGAAGGGCAGAAGATATGGGTCATCGTCAACTTCGATGGCGATGCCGTACTGGGGCCAGTAATATGCCATGGGAACCTCCCTGTTTTTGGGCCAAACCTTCTATTGGTTTTGGCTGTCGATGCCGACCGTATCAGCCACAACTTGACCAATTTCTGACCAAATGCTTGACGGGTTTACATCGCCGCAGGTGAGAGACGCTAAAAAATATCTCAAGTTTTTTCGAGCGCCAATTGTGTGCGTGGCTGCGATGGAAAGGAGCGCGTTAAATAGAGCGCCTGCCGAGAAAACGCCGCCGCTCGCCGAATTGCGCAAACGTAAAATTCGCCAATTATGGAGACGGTCTCAGTCACGTCGACGAAACGATGCGGTAACATCTCCCTGCAAACACTGTAGTTAACTAAAGGGGGAGTTCGCGTGTCTGCAGCCATCAAACCCTTCGGCGACGAGTTCGAAGAATATGGTCGCGATGAATCTCGCACATCGGGCGAGGCGTCGAGCATCTCGTTTCCGACAACGGAGGACGAAGTTCGCGCCATTCTGCGAAAGCTCCATGCCGAGCATGTTCCGATAACGGTCCAGGGTGCTCGGACCGGTCTGGCTGCCGGTGCCGTGCCTCACGGCGGACATATCCTCAACACTTCTCGTATGAATCGCTACCTGGGTCTTCGCCGCGACGAGCGAGGCCGTTTTCTGCTGCGCGTGGAGCCGGGCGTCGTGCTTTCGGAGTTGCGCAAGCAGCTGGGTAAGAAGGCATTGCCGACCGCTGACTGGGATCAGGTGTCGCTTGAGGCCTATGAGGAGTTCCAGGCAGCTCCTGAGCAGTTCTTTCCCACCGATCCCACCGAGGCATCTGCCTGCCTGGGTGGCATGGCGGCGTGCAATGCCTCCGGTGCCCGCAGTTACGCCTACGGCCCCATGCGCCCGCACGTTACGGGGCTTCACGTGGCACTGGCGGACGGCGACCTGCTTGAGCTTCATCGAGGTCAGGCGCACGCTGACGCACGCCACTTGTCGCTCGTGACAGCGGAAGGCCGCGCGCTCGAGCTGGATCTTCCTGGCTATACCATGCCCAAGACCAAAAACGCGTCGGGTTATTTCGTTTCGGACGATATGGACGCCATCGACCTCTTTATCGGTGCGTGCGGCACACTCGGCGTCATTACCGAGCTCGAGATTGCCTTGCAGGCGGCACCTTCGGTCGTATGGGGTGTGAGCTGCTTTTTCGACAGCGAGGACAAGGCGGTGTCCTTTACCGATTCCGTGCGCCCCGTGCTGTCCCATGCCGCCGCTATTGAGTATTTCGATGCCGGCGCCTTGGATATCCTTCGCCGCCAGCGCGAGCAGTCGACCGCGTTTGCCTCGCTGCCGGCACTCGACGATGAGGCAAAGGTCTGTGTTTACGTGGAACTCGACTGCGACGACGAGGCGCAAGCGACCGAGGAGCTGTACCACCTGGGATGGGTTTTGGAGCTTGCGGGCGGCCACGACGACGCGACCTGGGTTGCACGCACCGAGGTCGATCGCGAATGCCAGCGGTTCTTCCGCCACGCCGTTCCCGAGAGCGTCAACATGCTCATCGACGAGCGCCGCCGCACCGACCCCACCATTACCAAGCTGGGGTCGGATATGTCGGTGCCCAACACGCGCCTGGCCGATGTCGTTGCCCTCTATCGCCGCACGCTGGCCGAAAGCGGGCTTGAGTCTGCCGCCTGGGGACATATCGGCAACAACCATCTGCATGTGAATATCCTGCCTCGCGATGCGCAAGACTACCGTCGCGGCGGTGAGCTGTTTGCCCAGTGGGCTGCGGAGGTAACGGCTATGGGCGGCGCCGTCTCTGCCGAGCACGGCGTCGGCAAGATCAAAGCGGGCTTTTTGGAGACGATGTACGGCCACGAGGCCATGGTTGAATCGGCTCGACTCAAGCTGCAGCTCGATCCTGCCGGGCAGCTGGGCCGTGGCAACCTGTTTTCGGAGAAGCTCTTGGATGAACTCGTCCAGAAAGGGGGCGCGTGAAGATGAGTGATTTCCATATGGTGGTGTGCGTCAAGGCGGTGCCGGGAAGCACCGAGGTCAAGATGGACCCCAAAACCAATACCATCGTGCGCGATGGCAAGCAGGCGGTCATTAATCCCTTCGATGCAAGTGCCCTCGAATGTGCGTTGGCGCTCAAGGACGACTTTATCGGCTTTGGCATGGATGTGCGCGTGACGGTGGTATCGATGGGTATCCCTGCAACCGAATTGCTACTGCGCGACTGCATCGCCCGCGGCGCCGATGACGCACTGCTGCTAACCGATCGCGCCTTTGCAGGTGCCGATACCCTGGCAACCACCTATGCCCTCAAGTGCGGCATCGAGGCGCTCGACGAGGACTTCGACCTGCTCATCTGCGGCAAGATGGCGGTGGACGGCGATACGGCCCAGATTGGTCCCGAGCTTGCCGGTGCCTTTGAGATTCCCTGCGTGACCGACGTGAGCTGCGTGCAGAGCGCGGGCTTTACGACCTGTGGTTCACTGGCGCTTGTTCACGGCTGCGATGCCGGCGAGGAGACGGTGTATCTGGAGATGCCGTGCGCGATGACGACCGCCAAGGAGATCGGCCAGCTGCGCATGCCGAGCATCGCCGGCATTCGCGCGGCCGAAGATGCGGATGTGCGGGTGGTCAGTGCTGCCGATGTGCATGCCGACCCTTTGCGCTGCGGCCTTACCGGATCGCCGACGCAGGTCGTGCGCTCGTTTGTGCTCGACCGTGACCAAACGTGCGAGGCCATCGAGGGCACGCCGGTCGAACAGGCGGCAAAGCTTGCCAAGATTATCGAGGGGATGGCATAGATGAGCGGACTGATAATCGATAGCGAGGCATGCGTTGGCTGTGGCCGCTGCGTTCGCGCCTGTGCCTCGGGTGGCATTGTGGTGGAGGGCGAGCGCCCCAACCGCTGCGCCCATGTGACCGACGGCTGCATCTTGTGCGGCGGGTGCGTCGACGCCTGTCCCGTCAACGCCATTTCGATCGAGCGCGACGAGGCCGCCGGCGCGGTTGACCTCGATGCGTATCGAGACATTTGGGTATTCGTTCAGACCGACGAGCACGATGACGTGGCCCCGGTGGCCTACGAGCTCATGGGCAAGGGCCGCGAGCTTGCCGATGCACGCGGCTGTCGCCTGGTGGCGCTGGTCGGCATGGGCCCCGAGGGCTCGCTTGAGGACCTGGAGCATCTGGTTTGCGCCGGTGCGGACGAAGTTCTGGTCTGTCGTGACGAGCGCCTGCGTCAGAACGACGCGGAGGTCTATGCTCGCCTCATCTGCGATTTGGTAGCCGAGCGCAAGCCCGAAGCCATTCTGTACGGTGCGACCGCTTTTGGCCGCGAGCTGGCGCCTGGCGTTGCCGTGCGCCTGCGGACGGGCCTTACGGCCGACTGCACCGTGCTTTCGATGGATACGGAGACGGGCCTGCTGCAACAGACGCGTCCGGCGTTTGGCGGCAACTTGATGGCCACCATTATCTGCCCCAACCACCGTCCCCAGATGGCAACGGTGCGCCCCGGCATTTTTAAGGCGCCCGACTTTGACTATAGCCGCTCCGGAACGATTACCCAGGTATTACTTGCGGAAGACGCCAAGGCTCGTGTCGAGATTTCGATTCCCGCCGAGGAATGGGGCCAGCAGGCTTCGATTGCCGATGCCGAGCGTCTAGTTGTTGTGGGTCGCGGTATTGGCTCCAAGAAAAACCTACCCTTGATGCGAAAGCTCGCCGAAGCCCTGGGTGCCGAGCTCGGCTGCACGCGACCCGTCGTGGAGGCGGGCTGGCTGGAGTATCGCCACCAGATTGGCCAGACGGGCGTGTCGGTTTCGCCCAAGCTCCTTGTGAGCATCGGCGTTTCGGGTGCCATCCAGCATCTTGCCGGCATCGGCGGTGCGGAGTGCATCATCGCCGTCAACGAGGACCCAGATGCCCCCATCTTCGGCGCTGCGCAGTATAAAGTTGTCGGCGACGCCGTCGAAGTCGTCGAAGAGCTCCTGGCCCAGCTCGAACACTAGGCGCCGGTCAGCCAAGCGCGCATCTCCTTCTTTAAGCGCTCCCAGGTCGCTTGCGTGGCGGGATCGGTAAAGGGGCGCGTGATACCAAAGGGCGCGTCGAGCAGGCGGTAGATATCGCCCTGCTCGCGCGCCAGCGCGCGGCTTGCCGGATAGACAAGCTCAAACATAAAGCAGATAAGCCCCACCAAGTAGTCCGCGGGCTCATTGCGCTCATCGCGCGTGACGCAGCGGTGCTCGTCAAAGGCGGCCAGCGTCGGTGCCGAGAAGTGGCTGGCAAGAAACGCGTCCTCATTTACTTTGAGGATGGTGTCGACGGTACTGTCGGCGATGGTGCGCATGATGTCGATCTTGTCGCCATCGCGCACAATATCGCAGAAGCGCCGCGTGCGCTCGCCGAGCTGCGCGGGCAGACGGAAATCGCTGTGATAGGCAATGCTCGCTCGAATGAGTTCGTCTTCTACCGGATCGTCGATAAAGTCGCGGATACTTGTTGTCGCGGGCGTGTCTGCAGGGTTTTCGCCAAAGAGAACCTCGACGCCCAACGCCGCATGGCTCATGCTCTCGGCATCCTTAAACGTATCCCAGCGTCGCAGCTGCTCAAAGCGGCCCATATCGTGCAGCAGGCCGCAAAGCCACGCCAAGTCAATGTCCTGCGGTGACCAGCCCTGTTCGCGTGCCACGGCATCGCATGCCTCGGCAACGTGGTACGTATGCTCGATTTTGAGCGCGATACGCGGATTGGCGGCATCGTAGGCATCGGTGTAGGTCTTGAAGGCCGCGGCAGCCCGCGTTCGATCGATAGCTGTCATAATGACTTCCTAAAAAGTTGTGTCTTTCTGTGTCTTTCGATCCGGTGGCAATTGTAGGTGAACTCGGTTGCCATCGGGCGATGGTTCTGCCGTGTCGTTGAATGCGGCTCGGAAATCTTGTCGGGACGAGGAACGCTATGGTGCTCAAAATCGTTAAAACCGTCTGGCCGGTGATGCTTACCTATGTTGCGATAGCCGCGCCGTGCGGAATGATTATGGCGCAGACGGGAATGGAACCCTGGATGGTTTTTGCTCTGAGCAGCACGTTCGTGACGGGCAGCGGGCAGTTTATGATCTGCAATCTGTGGCTGGCGGGTGTGCCTGAGGCGTCGATCGTCGCGAGCGTCGCCGCAATCTCCTCGCGCTTTGCGCTTTACTCGGCATCGATCGCACCGCATCTGAGGGGTGCCTCGAAGCGTCAGACGCTGGCTGTTGCCGCGACGCTTACCGAGGAGGCATATGGCATCTCGCTTGCCAAGTTGGTTAAAGGGGAGGATTGGGGTCCGCTCGAGTCCTTTGTGCTCAGCGTGATCCTCATCGCAATATGGGGCGTTTCGTGTACGACGGGCGCCATCGTCGGCGCCGTTGTCGATGTTCCCACCGCTATTGCGGGTTTTGTCTGCACATCGCTCTTTATCTGCCTACTCTTTTCGCAGCGACTGTCGCGCGGCAATGTCGTAGCTGCCGGTTTGGCTGCGGTGTCCGTCGCCATATGCAAGTTCTGGGGGTGGACGAATATCGCCGTGCCGGCAAGTGTACTCGTCGGCGTTGTCACGGCACTCGCGTGCGATGTCCTCGCCGAGGGAAGGGGCGCTCGCGATGCCCGTTAATGAGTTTTTGGTCCTATGGCTATCGTCATGGGCGGCCATCGCGTTTTTCCGCATTGCCCCGGCGTTTGCCTTGCGCGGGAGAACGCTGTCGCCCCGCGTTACCGAGGCCTTGGGTTATATTCCGCCTGCCGCCTTTGCGGCGCTGGTCGCCAACGATTTGATAAGCCCTGGCGCTTTCGACGCCGGCTTGTGGCAGGGCTTGATTCCCTGGATTGCGGCCGCCGGCGTCGTGGCGGTGGCAATCAAGACAAAGTCGATGTTGTGGTGCTGCGTCTCGGGCATCGTGTTCTATATCGTTTTGAGCCTCATATAAGAGCGGGGCACGTTTAGCGTCCCGGCACAACGAATCGAATTTCTCACCGAGGCGGTCTGCTTCTTCTGGTACCATGGTCAAACTTTACTGTAGCAAAGTGTGACGTGGGCTTTTGTTCTGCGTCGGCGGAAATGGGGGTTTCATGGCACAGGAAGCGACCGCCAACGAGCAAAAGAAATTCAAAGTCCCGCGTATCCCGGGTGACATCATGATCTACCCGATGATCGTTGGCCTTTTGCTCAATACCTTCTGCCCGCAGGTCTTTGAGATCGGCGGCTTCTTTACCGCCGCCTGCCGCGGTGGTTCCAACACCATCGTTGCCGCGATCCTGCTGTTTGTGGGTGCCGGCATCAGCTTTAAGTCCACGCCGGGCGCTATCAAGACCGGCATCGTCGTGCTGATCCCCAAGCTTGTTGTTGCGGCCGCGTTGGGCCTGGGCGTCGCGTACTTCTTTAACGATAACCTTTTGGGTCTGAGCTCGGTCTCCATCATCGGCGGCATTACGTTTTGCAACATGGCGCTCTACACGGGCATCATGGGCGAGTTCGGCGATGAGTCCGAGCAGGGCGCCGTCGGTATCCTGTTCTTTACGGCCGGCCCCGCCGTCACGATGATCATCCTCGGTGTCTCGGGTCTCGCCAACATCCCCGTCGGCACCATCATCGGCTCCATTTTGCCGCTCGTTATCGGTATGGTTCTGGGCAACCTCTTCCCGTTCATCAAGAACCTGCTGGTCCCCGGCGCCAATCCCGCGATCGCTGTCATCGGTTTTCAGCTCGGTGCGTCCATGAGCCTGTCGAGCTTTATCACCGGCGGCATCTCGGGCATCCTGCTGGGCCTCATCACGCTCTTTATCGTCGGCCCCATCACCTTTGCGTTCGAGCGCCTGTGCGGTGGTAACGGCAAGGCGGCAGTTGCCTGCTCCACTATCGCCGGCACGGCTATGACCACGCCGGTCGCCCTCGCCGAGGTCGCTCCGCGCTATGCCGAGCTTGCGCCCACCGCGTATGCGCAGATCGCCACCGCCGTCATCATCACGGCAATCATGGCCCCGATTCTGACCGGCTGGGTCGACAAGAAGTTCTGCCAGGGCAAGGAGGATCTGTCGCCTGCCGGTGTCGAGGCCATCGAGGAGGCCGTCGCGACCGACATCGATGGCGAATAGCAATCGCTACCAATCAATGATGCCGGCGTGCAACTCGCGCCGTTTGAGCGTCCGAACGAAAGCTGTCTTGCAGTGACGTTCGGGCGCTCTGCTATGATTCCCCTTACCCCTGCGGAGTAGGGGGTGTTTGTTGCCCAGATTCGAATTGGGCGATTCTGACCACTTGGATATTGAAGGGATGGCGTCTAGTGGTTAAGGCACTCAAGATTGAGATATTCCTGCTATGCATGATTGTTCTTATCGGGCTTGCCGCGCGAAGTCGTCGCTCCTTGTTCTCGAGTACCCAGCAGCTCTTGTTTAGCATGCTCGGCTATACCTCTGCTGCCTACATTTTCTTCGATATGATCTGGACGCTCTCGGACGGCGTGAGCACTCCTGTAGGCATCACGGCCAACTGGATTTCCAACGCGGTCTCGTTTTCGCTGTTCGCCATCGCGTGCCTCATTTGGTTTTTCTATTCCGAGACAGTGCAGGGCTCTCGCCTTTTGACCGCGCGCTATAGGGTTGCGATCGTGACGTTGCCAACCGTATTGGTGGTCGTGCTGGCATTTACCAGCTACTGGACGCACACTATGTTCTATATCGATGCGCAGGGCGTATATCGTCGCGGAGCGCTTTATATGATTCAACCTATCGTGAGCTACTGCTACATCATATATACGTCCTTGCATGCCTTTATTCAGGCTCGAAAAGTCGAAAGCTTGCAAACGAAGGCCATTTATCGCACCCTCGCCTTTTTTGTGGTTCCCGCTCTGGTGGGCGGTACCTTCCAGGTTTTGTTTTCGGTACCGGGCCTTTGTGTCGGTATAACGCTGAGCATCCTGCTGCTCTACATCATCTACCAGGAGCAGCTGATCTCGACCGACCCGTTGACTGGCCTCAACAATCGCAACCGTTTTGAGACCTATATGCTGTCGCTCTTTTCAAATGTGGATCAGGCCGAAGATGTATATCTGCTTATGATGGACGCTGACGGCTTTAAGCAGATTAACGACCGGTATGGACATGTTGAGGGCGATCATGCCCTCCAGGTCATATCTGCTACGCTCAAAGAGGTCTGCTCGGCGTCTGGTGGCTTTATCGCACGTTATGGCGGCGATGAGTTCGTGGTGCTTCAAAAGGTGACGGCGGAGCAGGACATCATGCGTCTGTGCGCGACAATCAACGACGAGCTCGCACGCGCCGAGGTTCCGTATTTGTTGCGGATGTCCATCGGCTATGCACGGGTCGGTGACGGTGTCGATACCTGGCAAGACTTACTTCGCGCTGCCGACGCGGAGCTCTACCGCGTCAAGGCCGAGAAAAAGAAGTCCGGCGTCCAGATACGCTAGAAAAAGGGGCACACGCTTGCGTGCATGGTGGCCCTCGGCTCTCCGATGTACTCCATTAAACTAAAGTATATGAATCCCCTCTGCTAAATAGGGCAGCTCGTTAGACCTTTTTGGGTTTGTTGACGATGATGATGCCGGCGCAGACCAACAGTAGGGCAACGATGACGGTAACGGGGCTCGTGCCAGCGCCCTCGCCGAGCAGCAGCGCGCTCAGCACCACACCAAAGACGGGGTTCATAAACCCAAAGACCGAGACGCGGCTGACGGGGTTGACGGCAAGCAGGCGCGACCACAGCGAGTACGCGACTGCGGAGATGAGTGCCATATAGATGATGAGTGCGATGGCGGGGGCAATCGCCGTGGGGGAGAGCGCACCGCCCATCAAAAAGCCGATGGCGGTAAGGACCAAGCCACCGACTAAAAACTGCCAGCCGGCGAGCAAGACGCCGTCGTGCTCGCGCGAGAAGATGCCAATGAGGCAGGTCGAAAGGGCACCCGCGACGGTGGAGGCTAGGATAAAGCCCTCGCCGTCGAGCGTAAAGCCAAAGGTGCCGTCTGCGCCCGAAAGGTTGACGAGCGCGACGCCGGCAAAGCCCAGCATACAGCCAAGCACCTTGGCCGTATCGAGCTCCTCGGTGCGAAACGCCAGGGCGGCAAAGAGGATTGCGAGGAAGTTGGCGCTGGCTTCGATGATGGAACTCGACATGGCGCTTGCACGGGAGAGTCCCAGGTAGAAAAAGAAGTACTGCCCGATAGTCTGGAAGAGCGACAAGATGCAGATGGGTTTGATATCGCGCGCTTGCGGAACGAGTGGACGGCGCTGAGCCGCGCTCATCCCGACGATAACCAGGGCGCCGGCAAGCGTAAAGCGCAAACCTGCGAAGAGCAGCTGCGAGGCGCCGTCGTGCGAGGGAATGCCAAAGAGGCCGTAGCCGATCTTGATGCAGGGGAAAGCCGATCCCCAGAGCGCGCAGCAGACGAGGCAGCCCAGGACGAGTCCGGGCAGGGTGGCGAGATACGGCTTGCGGCTTTCCATGATGTCCTTCCTGTATGCGTGAAGCAAAAAAGAACCCGCCACCGGGTGTGCCGGTGGCGGGTGTTGTTACCCGAGGGGATTGTACCCGATGGGACGCATTAAGCGAAGTAGGCCACGCCGCTCTCAAAGATCGGCATGAACTTATCGCCAGGGACATGCTCGGGCACGTTGCGGTACAGGTTGTCGCCGCGACGCTCGGCATGGCCCATCTTGCCCAGGACGCGGCCGTCGGGGCTCGTGATGCCCTCGATGGCGAGTGCGGAGCCGTTGGGGTTGACGGAAAGATCCATGCTGGGCTTGCCGTCTTCGCCCACGTACTGCGTGGCGACCTGGCCGTTGGCGATGAGCTGGGCGAGCACCTCGTCGTTGGCGACAAAGCGGCCCTCGCCGTGGCTGATGGCGACGGTGTAGGGGTCGTCCAGGCTGCACTGCGACAGCCACGGGGACAGGTTGGACGAGATACGGGTGCGCACCAGACGGCTCTGATGGCGACCGATGGTGTTGAACGTCAGCGTGGGCGCATCGGGCGTGGCGTCGACGATGTCGCCGTAGGGCACCAGGCCGAGCTTGACCAGGGCCTGGAAGCCGTTGCAAATGCCCAGCATCAGGCCGTCGCGGGCCTGGAGCAGGTCGCGGACTGCTTCGGTGACCTCGGGAGCGCGGAAGAACGCCGTGATGAACTTCGCGGAGCCATCGGGCTCGTCGCCGCCCGAGAAGCCGCCGGGGATCATGACGATCTGGCTTGCACGGATGCGGCGGGCAAGCTCGTGGGTGCTCTCGGCGACGGCCTCGGGCGTGAGGTTGTTGATCACGAAGGTGTCGGCCTCGGCACCGGCGGCACGGAAGGCGCGGGCGCTGTCGTACTCGCAGTTGTTGCCGGGGAACACGGGGATGATCACGCGCGGGCGGGCGATCTTGGCGCCGCCGTACACGTGGATGTCCTTGGCGCGGAAGTCGATGGTCTCGACCTCGGGGGTCTCGCCGGCGCTGCGGTAGGCGAAGACGCTCTCGATGCCGCTCTCCCAGGCTTCCTGGAGCTCGGCGAGCTCGATGACCTCGGAGCCGGTGTCGATGACATAGCCCTCGACGGTGGTGCCCAGGGGCTCGACGACAACGCCGTCGGCGACCTCGGGCAGCTCGGCGTCCTCGGCGAGCTCGACGATAAAGCTGCCGTAGAGCGGGGTGAAGAGGCTCTCCACGTCCACATCCTCGGCAAGCTCGATGCCGATCTGGTTGCCGACGCACATCTTAAAGAGGCTCTCGGCGCCGCAGCCGTAGCCGGGCGTGGAGACGGCCAGGGCGTCGCCAGTGGCGGTGAGCGCCTCGACGGCGTCAAACGCGGCGAGCAACTGCTGGGCGTCGGGTCGGTAGTCCTCACCGTAGGTAGCGGGGGCGATGCGGACGACGCGGTGCGTCAGGCCCTTGAACTCAGGGGAGACGGCGCGCGCCGCGCGGCCCACGGCCACAGCGAAGCTGATCAGAGTCGGCGGAACGTTGAGCTCGCCGGCTTCGTCCTCAAACGAGCCGCTCATGGAATCCTTGCCACCGATGGCGCCGGCACCCAGGTCGACTTGGGCCATGAGGGCGCCCAGGACGGCCGCCGTGGGCTTGCCCCAGCGTTCGGCCTCGGTGCGCAGACGCTCGAAGTACTCCTGGAAGGAGAGATAGGCGCGCTTGTGCTCAAAGCCGGCAGCCACGAGCTTGGCGATGGACTCGACCACGGACAGGTAGGCGCCAGCAAACTGGTCGGCTTCCATCAGGTAGGGGTTGAAGCCCCATGCCATGGCGCTTGCCGTGGTGGTCTCGCCGTCCACGGGGAACTTGGCGACCATGGCCGAGCTCGGGGTGAGCTGCGTCTTGCCGCCAAAAGGCATGAGCACGGTCGCGGCACCGATGGTGGAGTCGAAGCGCTCGGAAAGGCCCTTGTTGGAGGCAACGTTGAGGTCGGTGACAAGCGAGGTCATGCGCTCGGCAAGTGTGGTGCCGGCCCAGCTGGGCTGCCACACGCTGCGGGCGCACACGTGGGCGACCTGGTGCTTGGGTGCGCCGTTGGAGTTGAGGAACTCGCGGGATAGGTCGACGATGGCGACACCGTTCCAGGCCATGCGCATGCGCGGCTCGGCGGTAACCTCGGCGATAACGGTCGCCTCCAGGTTCTCCTCGGCGGCGTAGCCCATGAACTCCTCGACGTCACCGTCGGCGACGGCGCAGGCCATACGCTCCTGGGACTCGGAGATGGCGAGCTCGGTGCCGTCCAGGCCGTCGTACTTCTTGGTCACGGTGTCCAGGTCGACATACAGGCCGTCGGCAAGCTCGCCCACGGCGACCGAGACGCCGCCGGCGCCAAAGTCGTTGCAGCGCTTGATCAGGCGACAGGCGTCGCCGCGGCGGAAGAGGCGCTGCAGCTTGCGCTCGACCGGGGCGTTGCCCTTCTGGACCTCGGCGCCCGAGGTCTCGATGGACTCGGTGTTCTGGGTCTTGGAGGAGCCGGTGGCACCACCGATGCCGTCACGGCCGGTGCGGCCGCCCAGCAGGATAATCTTGTCGGTGGGGGCGGGGCACTCGCGACGCACGTGGTTTGCCGGGGTAGCGCCCACGACGGCGCCGACCTCCATGCGCTTGGCCACGTAGCCGGGGTGATAGAGCTCGTTGACCTGGCCGGTGGCAAGGCCGATCTGGTTGCCGTAGCTGGAGTAGCCGGCGGCGGCGGTGGTTACGAGCTTGCGCTGCGGCAGCTTGCCCTCGAGCGTCTCGGAAACCGGGACGGTGGGGTCGCCGGCGCCGGTGACGCGCATGGCTTGGTACACATAGCTGCGGCCCGAGAGCGGGTCGCGGATGGCGCCGCCCACGCAGGTGGCGGCACCGCCGAAGGGCTCGATCTCGGTCGGGTGGTTATGGGTCTCGTTCTTAAAGAGGAACAGCCAGTCCTGGTCCTCGCCATCGACATCGACCTTTACCTTGACGGTGCAGGCGTTGATCTCCTCGGACTCATCGACATCGGTCATGACGCCGGTCTTCTTGAGGTACTTGGCGCCGATGGTGCCCATGTCCATGAGGCAGACGGGCTTGGCGTCGCGGCCGAGCTCGTGGCGCATCTCCATGTAGCGGTCGAAGGCCTGCTGCACCACGGCGTCGTCGATCGTCACGTCATCCAGGACGGTGCCGAAGGTAGTGTGGCGGCAGTGGTCGGACCAATAGGTGTCGATCACGCGGATCTCGGTGATGGTGGGGTCGCGATCCTCATCGCGGAAGTACTGCTGGCAGAAGGCAATGTCCGCCTCGTCCATAGCAAGGCCGCGATCGGCGATAAAGGTGGCAAGGCCGGCCTCGTCGAGCTCGCGGAAGCCGTCGAGCACCTCGACGGGTTGGGGCTCGGGCGTCTCCATGTACAGCGTCTCGGGCAAGTCGAGCGAGGCGATGCGCGCCTCGACGGGGTTCACCACGTAGTCCTTGATGGCCTTGATGGCGGCTTCGTCCAGAGCGCCCGAGATCATATAGACCTTGGCGGAGCGCACGGCGGGGCGCTCGCCCTGGCTGATGAGCTGCACGCACTCGCTGGCGGAGTCGGCGCGCTGGTCAAACTGGCCAGGCAGGAATTCGACGGCAAAGACGGCGCTATCGCTTGCGGGGAGCTCGTCGTAGGTCACATCGACCTGGGGCTCGCTAAAGACGGTCGGCACGCAGGAGCGGAAAAGCTCCTCGTCGATGCCCTCGACGTCGTAGCGGTTGATGATCCTCAGGGCCTCGATGCCCTTGATGCCGAGAATCTCGGTCAGCTCGCCCTTGAGCTGCTGAGCCTCGACGTCGAACCCGGGTTTCTTCTCCACGTAAATACGAGAGACCATTGGTTCCTGCCTTCCTGATCGGTTGGGCGTACGGTACGGTATGCGGCAGCGGTCGGTTTGCGGGGTCTGCCCTGCGGTCGCCTTGAGCCACATGTTTGTAAACCTCACTATGATACGACAGCTCGCGGCGCGTTGAGGACGGCGAGGGTGCTACAGTGATGCGCAAACAAGAGAAAGGCATCACATGGCATTCGTTTCACTCGCCATCATCGCGCTCGTGGCCTTTGCAAGCCCCTTCATCGCCTCGGCGATTCCCGGAAAGCCCGTTCCCGAAACGGTCTTTTTGCTCGTGTTCGGCGCAGTGCTGGGACCCCATATGCTCGGCGTCATCCATGTAGATGCCGAGGTCTCGCTCGTGTCAGAGCTCGGTCTGGCATTTTTGTTCCTGCTTGCCGGCTTTGAGATCGATCCCAAGAACATCACGGGCATCGAGGGCCGCTACGGTATGGCCACGTGGGCTGTCACATTTTGTATCGCCTGGCTTGCCGTGCGCTTTACCCCGTGGTTCTCGGTCAGCCATTTCGACGGTATCGCCGTGACGCTCGCCTTGACCTCGACGGCGCTTGGGGCGCTCATGCCCATCTTGCGCGAGCGGTTGCTTGCCGGAACGCGCGTCGGTGATTCGATTCTTGCCTATGGTACGTGGGGCGAGCTCGGCCCCGTGCTCGCCATGTCGGTACTGCTGTCTGCCCGTACGGGCATCGAGACGCTGCTGATCTTGGGCTTATTTGCCGCCGTGTGCGTGCTGCTTGCCGTGGTCCCCAGCCGCTCCAAACGCGTCGGCAGCCGCTTCTTTGCGTTTGTCGAGGAGCGCGCCGATACCACGTCGCAGACCTTCGTGCGCCTGACGGTGCTCATCCTGGTCACACTCGTGGCTTTCTCGGCCGTCTTTGATCTCGACATTGTGTTGGGTTCTTTTGCCGCCGGCTTTGTCTTGCGCTACATCATCCCCGAGGGCAACCATACGCTTGAGACCAAGCTCGACGGCCTGGCCTACGGCTTTTTGATCCCGGTGTTCTTTACCGTGTCGGGCGCTAAGATCGACCTGACGGCCGTGGTGTCGCGCCCCGGGCTGCTCGTGGGCTTTATCTTGGCGCTGCTGATCATTCGTGCCGTGCCCATTCTCATCTCTATGAGCATTTGTCCCGTGACGCGCGATGTGTCGGCGTATGGCCGCATTACCGTGGCGCTCTACTGCACCACGGCGCTGCCGATCATCGTTGCCGTAACGAGCTTGGCCGTCAACGCGGGCGCGCTGTCGCAAGATATTGCGTCGGTCATGGTTGCCGCCGGTGCCATCACAGTGTTCTTGATGCCATTGCTCGCGCAGCTCTTCTACCGCGTAGTCGACGCCGCGCCGGTCGCCGCCGTGGCAGAGGTTGCCGAGCATCCATCCGATGCACTTGACATCCTGCGCGCCCATCACGATTTGGCGAGCCTGCTCGCACGCGAGCACGAGCTGCTGACCTCGCATGGCCATGGTCGCGTATTCGAGGGCCTGCCTACGCTCGATACGATTGCCGAGCGTCTTTCCGCCGAGGCGGCGAGCGGCCACATCGATGCCCGCATCGTGGACGCGGCGCACCTACTTGCCGATAAGACCTATGGAGACGAGGTCGACCCGTCCGAGCTGACCCCACGCGAGCGCCGCCGTCTGGAGCGCGCCAAGCTCGCCGTGCGCGAATACCGCCGCCGCATGCTGGAGCTCTATGCAAGAGAAGAAGCCGAGGACGACGACGGCAGGTAGCCAACGCCGCCGCGGAAAATGCATCCCGGAATTGGCGTCCAGAGTGGGACGTGCTTTCCGCGAGAGGCCCGTTGCGGAAAGCGTGTCCCAGAATCCGCGCCCAGAATGGGACATAGTTTCCGAAAAAGGCCCTGAGGGAAGCTTCGCCCCGTTCTGAGCTGAAATACCGGGACGCAGCTTCCCCTGCAAACAGAAGAAGGCGCGCTGCCTGTGGTTGATGCAGGCAGCGCGCCTTTTGCGTTGAGCTTCGTTGAGGTTCGAAGTAGTGGACTAGTTGGCCATGACGCCTTCGGTCCAGGCCTCAACGTCCTCGATGCGCAGGACGTTGGCGACCTCGGCCACGCAGTCGACGCTGGCAAGCTCGGCGGCGGCAGCCTGGACGTCCTTCTCGAGCGCGCGGTGCGTCAGGAAGATGACCGAGCAGGCATCGCTGACGCCCGGCTTGCCGTCCTCGACCTGGTTGATGAGCGAGATCGAGATGTTGTGCTTGGCAAAGATGTCGACCGTCTCGGACAGGGCGCCCACGCGGTCGGCGACCTTCAGGCGCACATAGTACTTGGTCTGGAGCTCGTCCATAGGCTTAAAGGCGAGGTTGTGACCATAGGGCTCAATCTCGGGCAGCGGAGCCACGCCGCGGCTGATCTGCTCGGAGAGCGACAGGATATCGCCCACGACGGCGCTCGCGGTGGGGAAGGAGCCTGCGCCGGCACCGTAGAACATGGTTTCGCCCACGGCGTCGCCTACTACGTAGACGGCGTTCATGGCACCGTTGACCTTGGCGAGCATGTGGTCGGCGGGGATCAGCGTGGGATGCACGCGGACGTCGACGCCGGCGTCGGTGTTGCGGGCGATGCCGAGCAGCTTGATGGTGTAGCCGAGCTCGCGGGCCTGGGCGATGTCCTCGGCGCCGATGGTGCGGATACCCTGCTGGTACACATCGTCGGTGGTAACGCGGGTGCCAAAACCGATGGAAGCGAGGATCGCCGTCTTGCTGGCGGCATCGAAGCCGTCGACGTCGGCGGACGGGTCGGCCTCGGCATAGCCCTTGGCCTGTGCGTCGGCGAGCACATCGGCGTAATCGGCGCCTTCGGCATCCATGCGCGACAGGATATAGTTGGTGGTACCGTTGAGAATACCGGCGATGGTCAGGATCTTGTTGCCCACCAGGTCGTGCTCGAGCGTGCTCACGATGGGGATGCCGCCGCCGCAGCTGGCCTCGCACTTAATCTGCACGCCGCACGCGCGCGCCTTCTCGGCGAGCGTCTCGACATGGCGGCCCAGCAGGGCCTTGTTGGCAGAGACGACGTGCTTGCCGTTCTCGAAGGCAGTGGTGAAGATCTCGGTTGCGGGATGCTCGCCGCCGATCAGCTCGACGACGATGTCGACGGCGGGGTCGGCGACGACGTCATGCCAGTCACTCGTAAAGGCCTCGCGCTCAATACCGGCTGCTTCGGCCTGCTCCCAGGCAAGCGCGCAGGCGCGGGTCAGTTTAAGGTCGATGCCGTAGGCTGCCAGGTACTCATCGTGGTGGCTCTTGATCAGACGGGCCACGCCGCCGCCGACGGTTCCCAGACCGATCAGACCGACGTTCACGGTGCGCAGGGGTTCGCTCATAGATAGCTCCTTGGTGCATCTTATGGATGGATTAACCGCTTAAAGGTTGAGTGCATTCTAGCGTGAACCGAGAGCGCGTGCTCGCCAGGCAACAGGAGTCGCACAAAACGGCACCCCCGAAACGCTGCGGAAACATTGGAAACATGCTCGCTACAAACGGAACTCCGTAACAAACTGTCAACGTTTGCACCATAAGGTTTGCCCTGTACCGCAAGACGGCCGCACCGCGGCCAGCGAAAAGGGGGATACCATGTTTAGCATCAATAACGTACTTAACCGCAGGAGTTTCTTGGCTGGTTCCGCGGCGTTCGGTAGCACCGCGGCACTCGCTGGTTGCTCGTCGGGTGGCTCGGACGGCGGCTCCGCCGATGACGGCAAGACCTTCAAGATTGGTGTCATCGGCCCTCTGACCGGCGCCGCGGCAACCTATGGCGTTTCGGCCGAGAAGGGTGCCAAGCTCGCCGCCAAGGATTTTTCGACCAAGGACCTCAAACTCTCGCTTAAGTCCGAGGACGACGTCGCTGACGGCGAGAAGGCCATCAACGCCTTCAATACCCTGTGCGACTGGGGCATGCAGGCGCTCGTCGGCCCCGTCACGACCGGTGCTGCCGTCGCCGTCTCGGGCGAGATCGCCGACGATATGCTCATGGTCACGCCCTCGGCCTCGTCGCTCGACGTCACCAAGGACAAGACCACGGTTTTCCAGGTTTGCTTCACCGATCCCACCATGGGCGCCAGCGCCGCAAAGTTCTTGGCCGAGAAGTACGCGGATGCCAAGATCGCCCTGTTCTACAACTCCGGCGATACGTATAGCTCGGGCGTTGCCGACGCTTTTGCCGAGCAGGCCAAGGCGTCCAAGCTCGACATCGTCGATACCGAGACCTTTAAGGACGACTCTTCCACGAGCTTTACCAACCAGCTCACCAAGGCCAAGGAGTCCGGCGCCACGCTCATCTTTGCGCCGATCTACTACACGCCGGCGTCCGTTTTGCTCAAGAACGCCAAGGACATGGGCTACGACATGACCCTCATGGGTACCGACGGCATGGACGGCCTGCTCTCTGTGGAAGGCTTCGATACCTCTCTTGCCGAGGGCGTACTGCTCATGACCCCGTTTTCGGCTGACGATGAGAAGAATGCCGACTTCGTCAAGGCCTATAAGGATGCCTACGACGAGACGCCCAACCAGTTTGCCGCCGATGCCTATGACTGCGTCCACGCGATTGTCGAGGCCATCGATAAGGCAGACATTGACATTACGGCCGACGGCGCCGACATTGCCGGCGACCTTGCCAAGGCCATGCGCAAGATCAAGATCGAGGGCCTGACGGGCGAGTTGACGTGGAACGACAAGGGCCAGGTTGAAAAGCCCGCTACGGCCTATGTGATTCAGGACGGCAAGTACATCGCCGCCTAGGTGCGTACAAAACGCGACCGGTGAGGGTGTTTTAATCAGGGCAGGGGCGCTTGTAACAGAATGGAAATATTACTTTCACACAATAAAGTGGCTAAACTGCATAAATCGATAGAAATACGCATAATTATGGATAAATGGACAAAACAAAAGAAAAGTTGAAATAATCGTCACTTTTCTCAACTAAAGCGTCTACTATTTTGCGAACGCCGAACACGGCGAAGGATGGCCTGTCGGGTAACCGAAACCCGACGAGATTTGAGAGGAGAGCCGCATGTCGAGCCTCACCGGTAAGTCATTGAACCCTGTTATGAATCGCAGGAGCGTTATCGCGAGCGCAGCAGGTCTGGGGGCGATGTCCATTCTAGCTGGCTGCTCCTCCAACGGCGGCGACAGCGGTTCCGCGTCGGGCGACGCTTCGTTTAAGATCGGCACCATCGGCCCGCTGACCGGCGCCAACGCGTCCTACGGCAAGTCCGTTACCCAGGGTGTCGAGCTTGGCTGCAAGGATTTCTCGACCAAGGAGCTGCCGCTTGCTAGCAAGGCCGAGGATGACCAGGCCGATGGCGAGAAGGCCGTCAACGCCTTTAACACCCTGCTCGACTGGGGCATGCAGGCCCTCGTCGGCCCGACCACCACGGGTGCGTCGGTTGCCGTTGCCGCCGAGTGTGGTAACGACCCCAAGACGTTCATGATCACCCCGTCCGCGTCCTCCGAGGACGTCACCGACGGCAAGGATTGTGTCTTCCAGGTTTGCTTCACCGACCCCAACCAGGGTGTCAACGCTGCCAAGTTCCTGGCGCAGAAGTATGCGGACGAGAAGTTCGTGCTGTTCTATAACTCCGGCGACGCATATTCTTCGGGCATCGCAGATTCCTTTAAGGCCCAGGCCGCTGAGTCCAAGCTCGAGATTGTTGACGAGGAGACCTTTAAGGACGACTCCGCCACGAGCTTTACGAACCAGCTGACCAAGGCCAAGCAGGCCGGCGCCACCATGATCTTTGCGCCGATCTACTACACGCCGGCGTCCGTCCTGCTCAAGAACGCCAAGGACATGGGCTACGACGTCAAGATGATGGGCTGCGACGGCATGGACGGCATCCTGGGCGTTGAGGGCTTCGATACCTCTCTTGCCGAGGGTCTGCTGCTCATGACCCCGTTCTCCGCCGACGACGAGAAGAACGCCGACTTCGTCAACGCTTACAAGGATAAGTACGGCGATACCCCCGACCAGTTTGCCGCCGATGCCTACGATGGCGTGCACGCGGTGGCCGAGGCCCTCAAGGAGGCCGGTCTTGGCGTCGACGCCGATCCGACCGAGGCCGCCGAGAAGCTGTCCAAGGCTATGCTCAAGATTACCGTTGACGGTCTGACCGGCAAGCTCACCTGGAACGATAAGGGCCAGGTCCAGAAGGAGCCCACGGCTTACGTCATCACCGACGGCAAGTACGTACAGGCCTAATTGGCCGCCTTACATAGAGCGGTTTTGATCCCAAGCAGGGGAGGTTTTGGCCTTCCCTGCTTGCTTGGTATCTAGGGACGATGTAACGTCCCTGTTTCATACATCAACTGGAAACCTATTCGAAAGGGGGATGTGGAACATGACGGTCTTTATCCAATACCTGGTCAACGGCCTGTCCATGGGCAGCGTCTACGCCATCATCGCGTTGGGCTACACCATGGTCTACGGTATCGCCAAGATGCTCAACTTCGCTCACGGCGACGTCATCATGGTCGGTGCCTATGTCTCGTTCTGTGCCACGTCGTATCTCGGCCTCCCGGGCTGGGCATCTGTAGTTCTCTCTTGTGTGGTCTGCACGGTTCTCGGTGTTCTCATTGAGGGTCTGGCCTATAAGCCGCTGCGCCAAGCAGGCCCGCTGGCCGTTCTGATCACGGCTATCGGCGTGTCCTACTTCCTGCAGAACGCCGCGCAGCTTCTGTGGGGCGCCACGCCCAAGAACTTTACTTCGCTCGTCACCTTCCAGGTGCCGGAGTTCTTGGCCAAGTTCAACGTAAGCGCCGTCTCGCTCGTCACCATCGTCGCCTGCCTGGTTATCATGGCCGGCCTGATGTTCTTTACAGGTAAGACCAAGATGGGCAAAGCCATGCGCGCCGTGTCCGAGGACAAGGCCGCCGCTCAGCTCATGGGCATCAACGTCAACCGTACCATCTCGATGACGTTCGCCATCGGCTCTGCCCTTGCCGCCATCGCCGGTGTGCTCCTGTGCTCCTACTCGCCGGTGCTGCAGCCCACGACGGGTGCCATGCCTGGCATCAAAGCCTTCGACGCCGCCGTCTTCGGTGGCATCGGCTCCATCCCCGGCGCCTTTGTCGGTGGCATTCTCATCGGCATCATCGAGGCGATGGCACAGGCTTACATTTCCACGAGCCTTGCCAACTCCATCGTCTTTGGTGTTCTGATCATCGTCCTGCTCGTCAAGCCTGCCGGCCTCTTGGGCAAGTACGTCCCCGAGAAGGTGTAGGTGAGCGTTATGAAGTTTCTTAAAGACAAGCAGACGCGTCACGACTTTGTTACGTACGCCATGTGCATCGTGGCCTTCGCCATCGTGTTCTTTATGCAGTCGAACCACATGATTCCGCGCATGATCGCCGGTCAGCTGGTTCCCATCACGGCCTATATCGTCATGGCCATTTCCCTCAACCTCGTCGTCGGCATCGCGGGCGACCTGTCGCTGGGTCATGCGGGCTTTATGAGTGTCGGTGCCTACACGGGCATCGTCACCGCGGTCGCCCTCGAGAGCGCCGTTCCCTCCGATCCTGTGCGCCTTATCATCAGCATCGTGGTCGGCGCCATCGCTGCCGCCATCCTGGGCTTCTTGATCGGTATCCCGGTCCTGCGCCTGAGCGGCGACTATCTGGCCATCGTGACCCTGGCTTTTGGCGAGATCATCAAAGAGATCGTCACCTGCCTTATTGTGGGCGTCGACTCCCGCGGCCTGCACGTGATCTTTAACATCACGGGCAACTCTACGATCGACGACCTGCATCTGCTCGAGGACGGCACCGCCATCATCAAGGGCGCGCAGGGCGCATCGGGCGTGTCGACCTATTCGACCTTCCTCGCCGGTGCCATCCTGGTCATGGTCGCACTCGTGATCGTGCTCAACCTGGTTCGCAGCCGTACCGGCCGTGCCATTATGGCCGTGCGCGATAACAAGATTGCAGCCGAGTCCGTAGGCATCTCCGTCACCGAGTACCGCATGATTGCCTTCGTGGTTTCCGCTGCCCTCGCCGGCGCTGCCGGAGCCCTCTTCGGCGGTAACTTCTCGCAGCTTTCCGCCACCAAGTTCGACTTCAACACGTCCATCCTCATCCTGGTATTCGTGGTCCTGGGCGGTCTGGGCAATATGCGCGGCTCCGTCATCGCGGCGGCGTTGCTCACGGTGCTCCCCGAGCTGCTCCGTCAGTTCTCGGACTACCGCATGCTCATCTACGCCATCGTGCTGATCCTGGTCATGATCTTTACCAACAACCCGCAGCTCAAGGCGTTCTTCGGTCGCGTCAAGGACCGCTTTGCTTCCAAGAAGGAGGTGGCAGCCGATGCCCAGTAAGTTTGAGTTCAACAAGGGCAAGATGGTCCCGTATCCTTCTGGCGCCATCGTTCCCGACCGCGACCTGGGCGAGCGCCCGGCACTCGAGTGCATCCACCTGGGCATTGAGTTCGGTGGCCTTAAGGCAGTCGACGACTTTAGCCTGACTATCGGCAAGACCGAGATCGCCGGTCTCATCGGCCCCAACGGTGCCGGTAAGACCACGGTCTTCAACCTGCTCACCAAGGTGTATCAGCCCACGCACGGCACCATCCTGCTCGACGGCGAGGACACCTCTGGCAAGTCGGTCTATCAGGTCAACCGTATGGGCATCGCCCGTACCTTCCAGAACATTCGCCTGTTCAACACCATGACGGTGGAGGACAACGTTAAGGTCGGCCTGCACAACCAGGAGCGCTACTCCGGCTTTGAGGGCGTGCTGCGCCTGCCGACGTATTGGAAGCACGAGAAGGCCGCCCACGAGCGTGCCATGGAGCTGCTGTCCATTTTTGACATGGAGCACCTGGCAAATGAACAGGCCGGATCGCTGCCTTACGGCGCTCAGCGTCGTCTGGAGATCGTCCGCGCGCTTGCCACCAACCCCAAGCTGCTGCTGCTCGACGAGCCTGCCGCCGGCATGAATCCGTCCGAGACCGCGGAACTCATGGAGAACATCGTTAAGATTCGCGACACCTTCGGCATTGCCATCATGCTTATCGAGCATGATATGTCGCTCGTTATGAACATCTGCGAGGGCATCTGCGTGCTCAACTTTGGTAAGGTCATCGCCAAGGGCACGGCAGAGGAAATCCAGAACAACGACGCTGTTATTGAGGCATATCTGGGCAAGCAGGATAAGGGGGAGAACTAAATGGCAGAGCTGATGCTTTCCGTCTACAACATCAACGTCTGGTACGGCGCCATCCACGCCATTAAGGACATCTCCTTTAACGTTAACGAGGGCGAGATCGTGGCCTTGATTGGTGCCAACGGTGCCGGCAAGTCCACAACGCTCAAGACCGTCTCGGGCCTGCTGCGTTCCAAGACCGGTTCCATCAAGTTTATGGGCGAGGACATTACTCATACGCCCGCTGATAAGCTGGTTGGTAAGGGCCTGGCTCAGGTTCCCGAGGGTCGTCGCGCCTTTTTGCAGATGACGGTCGAGGAGAACCTGGAGATGGGTGCCTATACGCAGCCCAAGTCCACGGTGGCTCCGGGCTTGGAGCGCGTCTACGAGCAGTTCCCGCGCCTGAAGGAACGTCGTCGCCAGGTCGCCGGCACCCTTTCAGGCGGCGAGCAGCAGATGCTCGTTATGGGGCGCGCCCTTATGAGTAACCCCAAACTGCTCATGCTCGACGAGCCTTCCATGGGTCTGGCACCGATTCTGATCGAACAGATCTTCCAGATTGTCGAGGACTTGCACAAGGCCGGTACCACGGTGCTTCTGGTCGAGCAAAACGCGCAGATGGCGCTTTCCATCGCCACACGCGGTTACGTGCTCGAGACCGGCAAGATCACCATGACCGGCACTGGTCAAGAGCTGCTGCACGACGACAACGTCCGCAAAGCTTACTTGGGCGGTTAGGCGGTTCCGCCGTTCTACCGAACGGCGGACCAGTCGACGCTGCGCGGGCACCAGAGCGACAGCTTGTCATTCAAAGAGGGCGGCATGACCAGAAGGTCTATGCCGCCCTCTTTTCATGCCAATCTGTTCGCTCTGGTGCCCGCTCGCTGTCCGTCCTCTGCCTGCGGCGTTGGAGGTAGTCGTTGGGGACGTTTTCCTTCGTCCCCACCAAATCATTTTGCTCTGTCATGCGGGTTGGTTTTTAAAGTGCGACAATGCCGTGTGGAAATAGAAATGTCATCTGGGGGTCTATCTATGGTGTACGAGTTTTGTGCCGAGAACTTTGAGCGGGTGCCGGCGGCTATCGATGCCGGTGCAAGGCGTATCGAGCTGTGCGACAACCTTGCCGTTGGTGGCACCACGCCTTCGGCCGGCGTTATCAGCGCTACGACCAACTATGTCCACGAGCACGATGCACGGGTGATGTGCATGATTCGCCCGCGTGGCGGCGACTTTCACTACGACCAGGACGAGCTGCGCATGATGGAGATGGACCTGGGCCTTGCTGTGAGCGCCGGCGTTGACGGCCTGGTCTTTGGCTGCTGCAAGCCCTGTGCCAGCGGCTGGGCGCTCGACGATCTTACGCTGGGCGCTCTCGTGATGGCTGCGGGCTGCGCGACCGAGGAGTGCAAGCGTGAGCCCATCGACATCACCTTCCACATGGCATTTGACCAGCTCTCGCCCGAGGCTCAGCTCGATGCGATTGATACGCTTGCCGACTGCGGCGTTACGCGCATCCTCACGCATGGCGGCGCTGCCGGCACGTCGATCGAGGATAATTTCGATCACCTGGCTCGTTTAATCGAGTATGCGGGCGATCGTTTGACCATCCTTCCCGGCGGCGGCATTACTACGGCAAATCGCGACGCGGTCGCGGCGGCGCTAGGCGTCTCCGAGCTCCATGGCACCAAGATCGTGCCGCTGGAGGTATAACCCGTGGCGCTGGTATTTGACGTTCAGCAGGCGAGCGGCAAGCCCGACGATAATCGTCGCCTTGGCACCGCGTGCCCTTTTTGCGACACGGAGGGGCTCGCCAACATCATCCAGCGCGATGGTGACTGCATCTGGCTCGAGAATAAGTTCAAGACCTTGCGGGCCACCCGTCAGACCGTATTGATCGAGTCGGCCAATCACGACGCCGACCTGGTGACCTATGAACCGGATGAGCTGCATCATGTGATGCGGTTTGCCCTGGGCTGCTGGCAGCAGATGATCGATTCCCAACAGTACCGCAGTGTGCTCATGTACAAGAACAAAGGCCCGCTTTCGGGCGGCAGCCTCGTCCATCCACACATGCAGATTGTGGGCTTGGAACAGGAGGACGGCTATGCGGCGCTGACCTCAGCCAACTTTGAAGGCATCGATGTTTGGCGACACGGGAGGGTCGCGGTCAACATCTCAACCGAGCCGATCATGGGATTCTTTGAGGTCAACGTCTCGGCTCCACAGGGAATCGCCGCCAGCGACGACGCCCGCGACCAAGCCGAAGCGGGCCTGTTTGCCGATGCGATCCAGGTAGCTCTGTGCTATATCCTGCACGAGCACCACGGCGGTCGTGCGGAGTCGTACAACTTGTTCTTCTACCACATGGACGGCCGGACCATTGCCAAGGCGCTGCCACGTTGGGTGGTTTCGCCCTACTTTGTGGGCTATCGTTTGGCCCAGGTCAATGCCGAGACAACGCTCGATGTCGATGCCGAGCGCCTACGCGCGCATCTGGAAACGCTCGCGTAGCAAGGCGAGTGCCTGCGAAAAGCGTGCTGCCTAGCTTGCCATCGCGTCGCGGCCGGCCTTGACCCGCTTGCGCTGTTTGGCGCGCTCCTCGCCGGTCAGGCGCTCAAAGAGATGTCCGATAATCGAGGCCAGCACCTGTTGAAACAGCGTACCGCACATGACGGGGAATACGACCTCGCCGGGAAAGTACTGTGTGGCGATGACGGCGCCCGAAGAGATGTTACGCATGCCGCAGGTAAAGCACATGGTGGTCGTCTCGCTATACGGCAGATGCAGGGCACGTGCGACCAGGATGCCGATGATAAAGCCACTGATGGCGAACGAAAGGATAAAGAGGGCGACTTCCAGGCGCACCGCGTTCATGTGCAGCACGTACTCGCTCATGGCGGTGGAGTTGGACGCGATGACCCCCATCATCATGAACTTGCAGGCGGGCGAGAGCGCGGGGGAGAGTTTCTCATGACCCCAGCCGCGCGTGAGTTCATTGATCACGATGCCGAGCACGGCGGGGATGGCGATCATAAAGGCCATGTCCTGCATCATGCTCGGCACATCGATCGAGACGGTGGCGCCCAGCAAGAGCTTGAGCGTAAGAGGAATCGTCACAGGTGAGATGACCGAGGACGTCAGGATGATGGTGAGCGCGAGCGGGCCGTTGCCGCCGAACATGCTAATCCACATAAAGGCAGTGACTGCCACAGGTACGCTGTACTCGAGCACGATACCGCAGACAAGGTTGGGATTGGAGCCAAAGAATAACGATCCCATGGCATAGGCTGCGATAGGGATAAGCACCGCCGAGACGAGCAACGCCAAGACCAGGTGCAGCGGACGGCGGAACACCTCGGTTACCTGGTGGAAGGTGTTGCTGAGCGCACCCTGAAACGTCATAAAGGCAAACAGGGCGGGAACGATAGGCTTGAGTACGCCAATCTGCTGGGGAAAGAGCACACCGAGCGCCACGCAAATCGGAACGATGACCTGCATGTATCCCGCGAGAAATTTGCCCAGTCCAACCCATTGCTTCATATGCGCTTGCGACTCCCTTTGCTCGTGAATCCGTTTTGAATGGATATGCTAGACGCTCGCATGCGTCCGTGCGTCAGAAACGCTCGAATATTTCGAGGCTATTACCGGCATCGTTTACCGAAACCGCGGCGTGCTGCGGCGATTTGCGTCCGTGCTGCACGGTATAATAAATCCGTTCAACAGATCTGCCTGCCGAAGCGGGCATACACAGAGGACTCATCGCTATGAACCGTGAGAGGTATCGCGGCGACCTGCCCCTATCGGGGGTGGGCGCCTATGTCATCGCTTAAGACGACGCATCGCTGGGCGGTCGCTCAGCAAAACCCCGAGCTCGAAAAGGAGCTTTCGGTTGGCCTGGGCATTCCCGGGCTGGTGGCGCGCATTATGGTTGCGCACGGCATTACATCCATCGAGGAAGGCCAGCTGTTTTTGACGCCTTCGCTCGATCGCGACTGGGCCGACCCACTCATTATCCCAGGCATGTCGGTCGTTGCCGACCGCGTCGAGCATGCTATTCGCAACCACGAGCATATCGCGGTCTTTGGCGATTTTGACGTTGACGGTATTACGTCGACCTGCCTGTTGACCGAGGCGCTGCGCACGTTTGGCGCCGATGTTACGCCGTTTATTCCACATCGCTTTGACGAGGGCTACGGTCTTTCGCGCGCGGCGCTCGACCGCGTTAACGAGCTCGCTCGTCCCCAGCTGATCGTGACCGTCGATAACGGCATTGCCGCCAAAGAAGAGGTTTCCTATCTGGAGAGCCTGGGGATCGATTTGGTGGTCACGGACCATCACGAGCCCTCCGATCAGGTGCCGCAGGGCGTGCCCCTGACCGACCCTAAACTCGAGGATAAGGGCCCCTCGCGTGAACTTGCCGGTGCCGGTGTGGCGCTCAAGCTGGTGCAGGTTTTGGGCGAGCGTCTGGGCAAGCCGTCGTATTGGCGTTCGCTGATTGAGGTCGCGGCACTGGGTACCGTGTCCGACATGATGCCGCTCACGCCCGAGAATCGCGCACTGGTCGCCGAGGGCATCCAGCAGATGCGCGTGACGGCTCGTCCCGGTTACATCGCGCTTGCAGCGCTCGCCAAGGCCGATCTGGCTACCATTACGGCGGACGGTCTATCGTTCTCGCTCATTCCCCGCTTAAACGCCGCCGGCCGCATGGCCGATCCCAAGCTGGCGCTCGACCTGCTGCTTGCCCGCGATCCTATCGAAGCAAGTGCACTGGCGGCCGAGCTCGAGGAGATCAACCGTCAGCGTCGCGAGATTGAGGCGGAGCTCACGCGTGATGCCATGGCAAAGGTCGAGGAGACCTATGATGGCGGTCGCGCAATCGTCGTGGGTGGCGAGGGCTGGCACGAGGGCGTTAAAGGCATCGTGGCGAGCCGCCTTACCAACCGATATCACGTGCCGGCGTTGCTCTTCTCTATCGAGGACGGTATAGCACGTGGCTCGGGCCGCTCGGTGGGCAAGGTCAACCTGTTCGAAGCCGTCGAGCGCTGTTCCGACCTGCTGATTCGCCGCGGCGGGCATGCCGGTGCGGTGGGCGTGACCATCGAGGCGTCCAAGCTCGACGAGTTCCGTCGTCGCCTTTCCGCCGTGTTGTCCGAGCTTCCCGCCGAGGACTTTGAGGACACCGATGAGGTTGCCGCCACGGTCGACCTTTCCGAATTGAATATCGAGACCATCGAGCAGATTTCTCGCCTTGAGCCGTTTGGCCAGGGTAATAAGGTGCCGCTGTTGGCTGCCGAGGGCGTGACGATGTGCGATCGCGCCGTGGTGGGCAAGACCGGCGAGCATATGCGCTTCGTGGCGACGGATGGCGCCACGAGTGTGCCGGCCATCATGTTTCGTGTGCCGCAGATCGATAGGCTTATCAATTGCGATAGCGCCGTCGATTTGGTGTTCGAGGCCGTGGCCGAGCATTGGCAGGGACGTGTGAAGCCCAAGCTCATGATCAAAGATGTCTTGGTGCGCGATACCACGGCACCCAATATCGACGATCCGGCATGTGAGCTTCGCCGCGGCGTACAACCGGCGGATTCTGGCCTGCGCCTGGAGTCGCGTAAACGCGAGACGCTTGCCCAACTTTCCTATACCGAGCTCACGCGCTCGCTCATTCACAGCTTTATCGGATCGAACCAGCCGCACCGCGCGCAGGTCGAGGCGCTCGATGCCCTGGCCGATCACCAAAGTGTTCTGGCCGTTATGGGAACGGGGCGCGGCAAGTCTCTTATCTTCCATGTGCATGCCGCGCGCGAGGCGGTTCTTCGCGGGCGTGCGAGTATCTTTGTCTATCCGCTGCGCGCGCTCGTTGCCGACCAGGCCTATCACCTTTCCTCGACGATGGCCGCGCTCGGCATTGGCGTTGGCGTGCTGACCGGCGAGACCGTGGAGGCGGCGCGCGATGACGTGTTTGCCGGCCTGGCTTCGGGCCGCACCGGCATTGTTCTCACGACGCCTGAGTTCCTGTCTATCCATCGCGATCGCTTTGCACGTTCTGGACGCATCGGCTTTGTCGTTATCGACGAGGCGCACCATGCCGGTCTTGCCAAAGGCGGCGACCGGAGCGCATACCTCGACATGCCCGATATCCTCAAAGCCCTGGGCGACCCCGTTGTCATGGCGGCAACGGCTACCGCGACGGCCCCGGTCGTGGCGGAGCTTGCTCGTGTATTGCCGATTACCAGGACGGTGGTCGACGAGACCGTTCGCGAGAACCTGCAACTCGAGGACGACCGTGACCTTGCGAGCCGCGAAAATCGCCTGGTGTCGATCGTGGCGACGGGGGAGAAGACCGTTATCTACGTGAACTCGCGCGACCAGTCCGTGGCGCTTGCCAAGACGTTGCGCAAACGCGTTCCCGACTGTGCGACCCATATCGCGTTCTATAACGCCGGGCTTGCGCGCTCCGATCGCCGCCGTGTTGAGGAAGCCTTTAGAGACGGAAGTCTCAGCTGCATCGTTTCAACTTCGGCCTTCGGTGAGGGCGTCAACCTGCCCGATATCCGTCATGTCGTGCTCTACCACATGCCGTTTGGCGCCATCGAGTTCAACCAGATGAGCGGACGTGCCGGCCGCGATGGCCAGCCCGCCGTGATCCATCTGCTCTATTCGTCGCGCGACGCCCGCATTAACGAGCGCCTGCTCGACTGCTATGCGCCCGAGCGCGACGAGCTCGTCACGCTCTATCGCGCGCTGCAGACCATGTGGCGCTCCAACCGCGGCAAAACCGGGGACGATTCCTTTAGTGCGAGCGATATCGACATCGCGCAGATGTGCCTTGCCATCGATGCTCGCACGCCGGTCGACGAGCGTTCGGTGGAAAGCGGCCTGGGAATCTTCGAAGAGCTTGGTTTCTGTCGAGTTTCGGGGTTTGACGACACTCGTCGCATCGCGATGGCCGAAAACCCCGGCCGCGTGCAATTGAGCAGGTCAATTCGCTATTTGGAGGGCTTGCGCTCGCGCATGGAGTTTTCGGCTTTCCGGAGCTGGGCGCTCGATTCGTGCGCTTCTGATATGCTAGCCAAAGTTAACCGCCCGATCGTACCGCGGGCCTAGGGGAAGGGGACCTCGATGGATGCCGCAGCCCGTACCGCCCATGATTCCACCCTCCAGCCGTTTTCGGAGATGGAGCACTATAAGCATGCCGATGAGCTGCCGCCCGAGATTATGGCGGACAGCTACGACAAGCTGGAGCGCCTGTGCCTCAAATATATGAATGAGGACGACTTTTCTAAGGTTGAGCAGGCCTACTGCTTTGCCGCCGAGAAGCACTGCAACCAAAAGCGCCGCTCGGGCGAGATGTACATTAACCATCCCGTCGAGGTTGCCATCATTTTGGCCGATCTCAAGATGGACTGCGATGTGGTGTGCGCCGCGCTGCTGCACGATACTGTCGAGGATACCGAGACCTCGCTCACCGATGTTTCCGGCCTGTTTGGCGATACGGTGGCCGAGCTCGTCGATGGCGTGACCAAGCTCACCAACATCGAAGTCGACAGCATGGACGAGAAGCAGGCGCTCACGCTGCGCAAGATGTTCCTCGCCATGTCCAAGGACATCCGCGTCATCATCGTTAAACTTGCCGATCGTCTGCACAACATGCGAACGCTGGCAGCCCTGCGCGAGGATCGTCGCCTGTTTAAGGCTCGCGAGACCATGGACGTGTACGCGCCCTTGGCCGACCGCCTGGGCATGAGCTCTATTAAGTGGGAGCTCGAGGACCTGTCCTTCTTCTACCTGGAGCCCGATGCCTACCAGCGCATCGCGCGTATGGTAGCTGAGTCGCGCGAGGTCCGCGAACGCTACCTTGCCGAGACCATCAAGACGCTTACCGATGAGCTCAACCGCATTGGTCTGGAGGACTTCCAGATCAACGGCCGCTCCAAGCACTATTGGTCCATCTACCAAAAGATGAAGCGCAAGGGCAAGGAGTTCTCCGAGATCTACGACCTGGTGGCGCTGCGTGTAATTACCCATTCGGTGCGCGATTGCTACTCCACGCTCGGTGCGGTGCATACGCTGTGGCACCCCATGCCTGGTCGCTTTAAAGACTATATCGCCATGCCTAAGGTCAATAACTACCAGTCGCTCCACACGACGGTCATCGGCCCTACGGCTCGTCCGCTCGAGATTCAGATTCGAACCTACGAGATGCATGAGCAGGCCGAGTACGGCATTGCCGCCCACTGGCTATATAAGAAGTCGGGCGGATCGTCTGCTTCCAAGACCAATGACGCTCAACGTTTGGACGACCAGATCAACTGGCTCAAGCATTCGCTCGATTGGGCGGCTTCCGACGAGATCACCGATGCCAAGGAATACCTGCACTCGCTGAAGGTCGATCTGTTCGATCAGGAGATCTTTGTCTTCACGCCCAAAGGCGAGGTCATGGCGCTTCGTGCCGGCTCCACGCCGCTCGACTTTGCCTATGCCGTTCACACCGAGGTGGGAAACCACTGCGTCGGCGCCAAAATCAACGGTGCGGTGGCTCCGCTCACGCACGAGATCAAGACGGGCGACCGCGTTGAAATCCTGACTAACAAGAGTTCCAAGCCGTCGCGCGATTGGCTCAAGATCGTTAAGACACCTTCCGCCAAGTCAAAGATCCGCCGCTATTTTGCCGCCGCGACCAAGGACGACGACGCTGCCGCCGGTCGCGATATGCTGGCCAAGGACCTGCGTAAGCGTGGCTATGGCATTTCTACGCCGCGTTCGACGCGTGCACTCAACGCCGTGGCGGAGCAGTTTAACTTCAAGCAGCTCGAGGACCTGTTTGCCGCCGTCGGCGCCGGCAAGGTTGCCCCGCGCGCTGTGGGCAATAAGGTCGAGCAAATCTTGGACCCCAAGCCCGAGGAACAGCTCACCAAGGCCGAGGCTATCGCCGAGGTCGTGAAGCAGCCCGCTCGCGGCTCCAACCGCAAGCCGCAAAAGCGCGGCAAGAGCGCCAGTAACGGCATTATCGTCAAGGGCGAGAGCAACAGCGGCCTGCTGGTCCGTCTGGCTCATTGCTGCAACCCCGTGACGGGCGACGACATCGTCGGCTTCATCACGCGCGGTCGCGGCGTTTCGGTGCATCGCGCCAACTGCCCTAACGTCAAGGGTCTCATGGAACATCCCGAGCGCATGATCGATGTGGAGTGGGACGGCGCTGCCGACACCCTCTTCCAGGTCGAGATCGTGGTCGAGTGCCTGGACCGCATGGGCCTGCTCAAGGATGTCACCATTGCCATTGGCGATGCGGGCGGTAATATCCTTTCTGCCGCCACGTCGACCAACCGCGAGGGTATTGCAACCCTGCGCTTTATGGTCGAGATCTCGGACGCGAGCGGTCTGGATCCGCTGCTGGCTTCCATCAGCAGTGTCGATTCGGTCTACGACGCTCGCCGTCTTATGCCCGGCGAAGGCGGAGCTCAGCTCAAGCGCCGTGTGTAGGTGCGAGAGCCTCTCAGCATCATAGATATTGGTTACGTTCGAGGCATCGTTTGGTGCCTCGAACGTATTTTAGAAGGAGGGTATGCGCATGGGCGATATGACTTTGGACCTGACACCCCGAGGTGCAGCTTCGATTGAGGCACTCGTCAACGGCCCGATTCAGACCAACAGTTACGCCGTGATTTCGAATGACGAGTGCTTAATCGTCGATCCGGCGTGGGAGGGCGAGCGTCTTGTGGAGCATATCCGCACCGCGCATCCCGAAGTTCGCGTACTCGGCTCTGTCTGCACGCACGGTCATGCCGACCATGTTGGCGGGGTCGCCGGGGTTCGAGCTGTCGTTGGCGACAGCGCACTATATGAGTTGTGCGCTAAGGACGTGACGGTGCCTCGCGCAAATATCGAGGAGCAGCGCGCCATGTGGGGTATTGAGACGCCCGATCCGGGCGAGCCGACGCGGCTGCTTGCCGAGGGCGATACGATTGAATTGGGCGATATCTGCCTGCAGGTGATCGAGACGCCGGGGCATACGCCGGGCGGCATCGTCCTGTTCGCCGCGACCGAGCAGGGGAACATCGCCTTTGTGGGCGACACGCTTTTCCCGGGCAGCCACGGTCGTACCGATCTTTCTGGCGGTGACGAGGCGGCGATTATGCGCTCGCTCTCCAAACTTGCCAAGACGCTTCCGCCCGATACCGTTTGCTTGACGGGCCATGGCGATTCGACCACGATGGCGCGCGAACTTATGCAGAATCCGTTTATGCAGATGTAGGCTCGAAGCCGTCTTTCGAATCACGAAGACCGCTCAATCGTCAAGCTATTTTCCCCAGTGGGTCGATTCTGTGGGGCAAACGGTCAAAATTTGTCCAATCGGATGGTATTCGTGAACAAACGAACGTTTATGCTCGGGTATGTCGTGGTAAAATCTCAGGCGTTATCGGAGCAACCTTACAGGAGGTTTCTTTTATGCTCGTCAACGCAGCAGACATGCTCAAGAAGGCCGAGGCCGGCAAGTACGCTCTCGGTGCCTTCAACACCAACAACCTCGAGTGGACCCTGGCTATTCTCCAGGCCGCCGAGGAGGCCAAGTCTCCGCTGATCCTTCAGTGCACCGCTGGTGCCGCTAAGTGGATGGGCGGTTTCAAGGTCTGCGCCGACATGGTCAAGGCTGCCGTCGAGGCCACGGGCGTTACCGTTCCCGTCGCCCTTCACCTCGATCACGGTTCTTACGAGGACTGCTTCAAGTGCATCGAGGCTGGCTTCACGTCCATCATGTATGACGGCTCTCACGAGGAGACCTTCCAGCTTAACCTCGACCGCACCAAGGAGCTCGTTGAGCTTGCCCACTCCAAGGGCATGTCCATCGAGGCCGAGGTCGGCGGCATCGGCGGCACCGAGGACGGCGTGACCTCCAGCGGCGAGCTCGCTGATCCTGCTGAGTGCAAGCAGATTGCTGACCTGGGCGTCGACTTCCTCGCCTGCGGTATCGGCAACATCCACGGCGTGTACCCTGCCGACTGGGCTGGCCTTTCCTTCGAGCGCCTGGGCGAGATTAAGGCTCAGACCGGCGACCTGCCCCTCGTCCTGCACGGTGGCACCGGCATCCCCGAGGATCAGATCAAGAAGGCCATCTCCCTGGGTATCTCCAAGATCAACGTCAACACCGATCTGCAGCTCGTCTTCGCCAAGGGCGTTCGCGAGTATATCGAGGCTGGCAAGGATCAGCAGGGCAAGGGCTTTGACCCCCGCAAGCTCCTCAAGCCTGGTCGCGAGAACATCGTTGCCCGCACCAAGGAGCTCATGGAGGAGTTTGGCTCCGTCAACAAGGCGTAAGCGTCGCTAAACTTCCCGCCGGAAGCCCCGTCTCCCTACACTGTTTCCTTTGCGCTCACCTGGCTTCGCCAGAAGTCGCGCCAAGGAAACAGTTCCGGGGGACGGGGCTTCCTTCGTTTAACGCCGCAGGGTTACGAGTCTGAATTAAGGTGGCTACTGGCTTCGCTAGAAGTCGCGCGACGGAATCAACTCCGGGGAAACGGGGCCTCCTTCGTTAACTCGCTACAGGGTTACTGGGCTGAATTCATTTTTTCTAGGTACCGTTTATCGGTGTTGAGGGTTCCTTTATTGGGGCTTTCTTTTTTATCTCGCTACAATGGGCTTCAAGAGTTCTAATGACTTGGAGTTTGGTATGGCTGTTATTAATGTGCTGCCTTCGGATGGGAAGGTTATTGACGAGGGTCCAGTTGGTTGCTCTGCTGATGTTCGCTGTGATGACTTTCGTCATCTCGATGTTGGACTGCCGCCCGAGATTTTTCGTCTTAAGGATGCCGGGTATTTGACGCAGGCTGTTGCTGCCTGCGATCGCCTTTTGGAGCAGAACCCCGAGCCTTCGCTGGCTGCTTGTGTTCGTGCCGAGCGGTATCGCATGCTCGAGACGCCGCTTCATTTTTCGGTGTCGCGCGATCAGGCTATTACGATGATTCGCGAGGAGTGGCCTGAGTTTACCGAGGAGCAGTTTGACGATCTGATTGACCGTAAGCGTATTGACTGGCGCTTTATCGATGGCGAGCTGTTCGTTCTCGACAACTTCCTCGATTCGCTTCGCGTATATCCCAAAGAGGTCCCCGGCATGCGTCCCGATCCTACGGACGGAATTGCACTGCGCAACGAGATGCTCAAGGAGATGGAGTCGCAAAACGGATTGGCTCGCGTCATTACGCTTAAAGCGTCTGTGTCTGTCCCCGGCGCTCTAGAGGGGGAGACCGTTCGCGCTTGGCTTCCCGTTGCCGCCACCTGCCGCCAGCAGTCTCGGGTCGACATTCTCGACATGACGCCGGAGGGTGCTGTTGCTCCCGCGAACGCTTCGGCGCGTACCGTCTCGTGGTCTTCTTCGAGTGAGCGCTCATTCTCGGCGACCTATCGCTATCACATCGATGCTGCTTATTGTGATGTCTACGGTGGCACACTTCCGGTTCATCCGCGTATGGACGCGCCTCTGCCCGAGGATATTTCCGAGGACCGTCCGCACATTGCATTCACGCCGTATCTGCTGCAGCTGACGGCCGGTGTTGTTGACGGACTCGAGGATCCGCTCGATCGCGCCCGTGCTATCTATGATTACCTGACGCAGCATATCGACTATCGCTATCAGCCGCCGTACTTGCTTTTGGGATCTATTGTCGATGACTGCGCGCATTCGCTCCGCGGCGATTGCGGCGTTATGGCGCTCACGTTTATCACCATGTGCCGTATCGCGGGCGTGCCTGCCCGTTGGCAGAGCGGCCTGTACGTTGCGCCCGATTCGGTGGGGTCGCACGACTGGGCAGAGTTCTATACGCCGCAGACCGGTTGGCTCAACGCCGACGTGTCATTTGGATCTTCTGCTCGCAGGATGGGGGAGGAGTGGCGCCGCCGTCACTACTTTGGCAATCTCGACCCGTGGCGTATGGTGGCCAACAATCGATTCCAGGCAGAGTTTGAGCCCTCTTTCGACGGCATGCGCGAGGACCCTTACGATAACCAGATGGGTGAGGCTTCGGTCGACGGTCGCGGATGCCGTCGGCGCGAGATGCTCCGCACGGTCGAACTCATCGAAATGCTCGAAGTTCCATTTTCGGACTAATCGGTAGAAAGCTGTGATAAACTAACTCACGCATTGCGTGCCCGAGTGGCGGAATTGGCAGACGCAGTGGACTCAAAATCCACCGTTGGCAACAACGTGCGAGTTCGAGTCTCGCCTCGGGCACCATACATGCAAGTGAGCGTTCAAGGGGGTTGCGGCCCCCTTTTTCGTGCCGAACTCGCGTGAGCGCGCGAAGCGTTAAGCAAACAGGCCTGTGGCCTGTTTGTAGCGGAGCGTGGCGAGGGCGCCACGCGCCCGAAGCCCGGGGCTTCGCGAAGCGAAGGCCCTTCGAGTCTCGCCTCGAGCACCATACATGCAAGCGAGTGTTCAAGGGGGTCAAGGTCCCTTTTTCGTGTACGTAATGTGATAACGCGCTGTACGTGTTATTATTCGCAAGGCGTTGTTCCCACAATGCCCTAAAGAGGAACCTGAGGGTTCCCACCTTTTGGCGCCAATGAGCAGCTGGCTGGTCATACAACTTAGATTCCCTTCCTCAAATCGAGGAAGTCTATGTGTACGACCTGGTTGCTGAGAAGCGCCGGGTTATTTTTTTATGAATGGAGGTAGGGAAAATAGCTAAGTCTGATGACACCCGCATCAACGACGAGATCACTGCATCTTCGTGTCGTTTGATTGGCGTCGATGGCTCTCAGCTCGGCCTGTTCGCCATCCGCGATGCCCAGCGCGTCGCCGACGATCAGGGTCTCGACCTGGTCGAGATCGCTCCCAACGCGGAGCCGCCGGTCTGCAAGGTCATGGACTACGGTAAGTTCAAGTACCAGCAGGCCATGAAGGCCAAGGCTGCTCGTAAGAACCAGTCCAAGGTCGAGGTCAAGGAAATGAAGTTCCGACCCAAGATCGACGTTGGCGACTACGAGACCAAGAAGGGCCACGTTCTGCGTTTCCTCAAGAAGGGAGCACGCGTTAAGATCACCATCATGTTCCGCGGCCGTGAGATGGCTCACCCGGAGCAGGGCCTTAACGTTCTCGAGCGTCTCGCCGAGGATCTCAAGCCTTACGCTACGGTCGAGTCCAAGCCTAAGATGGAAGGCCGTAACATGCTTATGCTGCTCGCCCCGATTAAGGGCGCCTTCGATGAGGATAAAGCGGCAAGCGATAGCAAGTAACTAGTGTTCTGTAACCGATTAAGGAGTATTTCATGCCTAAGATGAAGTCCCACAGCGGCACCAAGAAGCGTTTCCGCAAGACTGGTACCGGCAAGCTTATGCGCGCCAAGGCTTTCAAGAGCCACATCCTGAGCAAGAAGTCCACCAAGCGTAAGCGTGGCTTCCGTCAGGAGACCGAGATCGCCGCTGCCGACCGCAAGGTCATCAAGTCGCGTCTCGCCTAAGTTCGCGTTCCCGTTTTTCGTTTTACCGTCTAGGAGTTGATAGAACATGGCACGTATTAAGCGCGCTGTTGCCGCCAAGAAGAAGCGCCGTACCGTTATGCACCGTGCGAAGGGTTACTACGGTGCCGCTTCGCGTACTTACAAGCATGCTAAAGAGCAGGTCCAGCACTCCCTGCAGTATCAGTATCGTGATCGCCGCAACAAGAAGCGCGAGATCCGTTCTCTCTGGATCACTCGTATCAACGCTGCTGCTCGCCTGAACGATATTTCTTACTCTCAGTTCATGCACGGCCTGAAGGTTGCCGGCATCGAGCTCGACCGCAAGGTCCTGGCTCAGATGGCTTACGAGGACATCGAGTCCTTCAACGAGCTGGCTACCATCGCCAAGAAGGCTCTCGAGGCCTAATAGATTCTCTTGAATCGCTAGGGGAGTGTCGCGTTGTGCGCGGCGCTCCCTCTTTTTATCTGAAGCGCGGTTTACATTGCTAAAAGCGCGGGTAGATAGACACTTACAGGTGACCGATCTCTATATATTCCTGAACCAAAGGGTCATCATCTGATACGTGCGGAAGATCCGCACCAGTCTTTCTATTAGCTATAGAAAGCGATATGTTGTGTAGGACTTGTGAAGAGTGGAATTGACGTCCCACAGGGCTTCGCGGTCTGGCAATATATCTCCTTGCCGCGCGGCCCGGTCGGACCGGATCAGCCGCAGAGCGTGCACCTTGAGAACCGGATACTGCGAGGATGGACACTCACTTCAGTGTCGCATCCGGGCAGACATCGAACCATTTGAAATGGTCTAACTTGGA
>NZ_QSKB01000001.1:93775-212504 GCF_003469085.1 Collinsella sp. AM29-10AC | reverse complement strand
AATTATACCACGGTGGCATCACCTATATGTCAATTATGGTCTAACAGAGCCAATAGAAAAGCCCGCACAGGCTACGCGGGCTTTTCACTAGACGGGCTAGAAACAGAAAGCGGGAAACAAGTGGAAGGCGTTCGCCGAGCCGTAGTAGCTGATCAAGGTGCCGCTATCGAGGACATAATAGAAGCTCGTGGATTTGTTCGGGTCAACAGAACGAGTCCAGTGATACTCGCTCGACGATGAAGCCTCGTAATGGTTCGACGTCGTCACGCGCTTGGATTTGTAGTACTCGTACTGGCTGCCATCGGACTGGAGGTCACCATAGATTTCCGCCGTCGAGAGCAGGAAGACCTTGTCGGTCGTGGCCGAGGGGGTGCCGGCGCTGCCGCCGCCCTTGTTATCGGTCATCTTCGTGACGGACTTCACCTTGGACTGGAGCTCGGAGGGCAAAAGCGCCCAGAGGTCGCCGGAGCTGAGGCGGCCGCGGAGCTCCGACTTCTCCCATCCGCCGGCGTTGGTAAGCTCGGCGTTCATACGCTGTCTGCCCATGGCATCGTTTGTCGCCTCGAACGTCAAACCGGCCTTGCCGGAGCCGTCCGCAAGGTCATCGTGGTTGATGCCAACTATACGGTACGCGAGCGTCTGACCGTTCGTCAGCTTGGTAGAGAATATCGTGCCTGCGTCCATGACCGCCTTGGCCTTGGAATACGCAGGCGAGGCCTCTCCCTTGGCGGCGATGTCTTTGGCGACTGCCTCCTGCTCATCCAGCGTCCAGTCCTTCGCGTCCTTGGCGATGGCCGCCTGGACGGTCGCGGAATCGGCCCCGCCGGACGCGCCGCCTCCCTCGGTGCCGCCTGTCGTCCCGCTGTTCACCGTGTTGCCCACCAGGTTGAACTGGTTGCGGATGGCCCCGACCACGCCGGGCCCCGCGAACACAATCACCAGACCGATCACCGCGATGATCAGGACGTACTCGATGATTGACTGTCCTCGGAGGCGGGTATTTCTAGGAGATACCCCCCCCCGAAGGTTATTTGCCGCTGCATGCATAGGCGACACTCCCTTCGTATGGGGATTGATATTGCATGCAGGAAGTTACTATGGGCCAAACAGATTAGGGCATAACGTGCCGCAGCGGCATTAGTCAACTTTGGTTATCTGAACCGTGGGAAAGTCTCGGGACGTAGTTCCGTTGAGAGGACAATTCCATGGCTCAGTCCGCAGGTGCAGAAAACATGAAGGGCGCCGAGAAGGTCCACGTCCCGCCCATCAAGACACAGGGCATCAAGACGAAGCACGTCCCGTGGATCGCGCGGTGCGCCCCATCCGCTGCCTGGACGGTCTGGGTCGAGCCGTTCATGGGCTCGGGCGTCGTCGGCTTCAACCTCGCCCCGAGGCGGGCACTGTTCTCGGACACGAACGTCCATATCATCAACTTCTATCGGTCCATCCAGGACGGACAGCTCACCGCCGCCGGCTGTAGGAAGTTCCTTGAATCCGAAGGCGCACGCCTGAAATCGAGGGGGGGATTACTACTATGAGGTCCGCGACCGGTTCAACGAATCGCATGACCCATATGATTTCCTCTTCCTCAACCGGTCTTACTTCAACGGACTCATGAGGTTCAACCGCCAGCACCGCTACAACGTCCCATACGGGCATAAGGACGACCGATTCTCCAATGCGTACATAACGAAGATCGTGGACCAATTCGAACACGTACAGGGGAAAATCGCCAAAAGCGATTGGAAGTTCGCGGCCATGCGCTATGAGGATGCGATAGCCGCGGCTCCGAACGGTTCGTTCATCTACTGCGACCCGCCCTACATCGGACTCACAAGCACCTATTACGACTCCTGGGACGAGGAGAAGGAAACGAGGCTGCACGATTCGCTCATGGAAAGCGGCCACAAGTTTTTGGTCTCATCGTGGGGCAGCAGCGACTACCGGAGCAATGGTTTAATCGAGTCGCTCTGGGCGGATTGTCACGTCAGCTCCGCAAATCATGTCTATATCGTCAACGGGAAGCATAGGCCCGTGCTCGAGGTGCTCCTGACGAACTATACGGTGGAGTGAGGGCAGGTCGAAACATACGGATACCGATCAGCCATCCCCTGTCTCGGAGCCTCAGAGGCGATTTGAGGGACTGTTTGCTGTCTGGGGGTGTCCCATTGGGATGTCGGCTTGAAAAGGACCCTATTTAGGGTCCTGCTCGGTCATACCGATATCGGACACGGATGCAATCTGTGCGCCCGCGGCCATCTGCCGATGGCGCACGATTCGCGGGCTGGCTTGCACCGATTTTGGGGGCTTTCGGTTTGTGTCCACGGCGCAAGTAGCCGCAGTAGATTGGCGCAGGCAAATTGATTACGCATAAGTAGACCAGACAGACGAAATAGTTTGCGTATGCGGAATCAATAGATTCCGAAATATGGAATAGAAGTGGAGGGGGGATCCATTAAAATCACGATTCTACAAAACCGCAGGTAGATGGGCATGTCCTTATTAGCTAAAAAACAGCCGTTGATTCTTTTTTGATTACCTTGTTGATTCCTGATAAAAAAGGTCAGGCACTAGGTGCCTGACCTGCAAACTTCTGGTCGGGACGACTGGATTCGAACCAGCGACCCCTTGACCCCCAGTCAAGTGCGCTACCAAGCTGCGCCACGTCCCGAAGCTTTTGTTTGTTGCTCTGCTCTCGCTCGCAACAGGGAGTATATTAACCCGAAACTTTGTCCTTGTGCAAGAACTTTTTTACAAATTTTGAAGCAAGTCCAAAATTGTATCTGCGAGCTGGGGTTTTGTTAGTACGGGTAGTTCTTGCGTACCCGCTATACTCACGATCCAAGCCTTGTTGGTGTCGGTTCCAAAGCCCGAATCGGCGCGTGAGACATCGTTGGCAATAATGGCATCGCAGCCTTTGCGGGTCAATTTGCGCTCGGCGTACTCGACGACGTTATCAGTCTCGGCTGCAAAGCCGATTACGAGGCGATCGCCCTTTTGGCGTGAAAGTTCGGCCAAGATGTCAACGGTCTCGACGAGCTCGATTCGATCCAGGCGCTCGTTGGCCTTTTTGAGCTTATGGTTGGCAGGGGCCGCGGGGGTGTAGTCGGCGACGGCCGCAGCGCAAATGGCAGCGTCGGCCGTCTGGAAGGCGTTTAACGCCGCCTGCAGCATTTCAGCGGCGGTCTGCACGCGCACGCACTCCACGCCGTGGGGAACGTCGAGCGATGTCGGTCCCAGCACGAGCGTGACGGCGGCACCGCGACGTGCGGCCTCCCCCGCCAGGGCGATACCCATCTTGCCCGAAGAACGGTTGCCAATGAATCGCACCGGGTCGATCGGCTCGTGCGTGGGGCCGGCGGTGATGACGATGCGCTTGCCCGTCAGGTCTTGCGGCACGGGATTGAGCACCTCGCAGACGGCCTCGACGATGTCCTCGGGTTCGCTCATGCGGCCCGTGTCCACGTCGCCGCAGGCAAGGTAGCCACTGCCGGGTCCCACCACGTGGACGCCGCGCTCGCACAGCGTGGCCATATTGGCCTGCGTGGCCGACGCCTTCCACATGCCATTGTTCATGGCCGGCGCGATAACGACGGGCCGCGGTGTCGCAAGCAGCGTTGTGGAGATGAGGTCATCGGCGATGCCGTTGGCCATCTTGGCGATGATATTGGCCGTCGCGGGCGCCACGACCACCAAGTCGGGCTCCTGCGCCAGCGAGATATGGTGGATGGGGTCAGAAGGGTCGTCGAATAGCCCAACCGCGACCGGCTCATTGGTGAGCGCGCGGAAGGTGAGCGGCTCCACGAACTCAGTGGCATGCTCGCTCATGACGACCTTGACGTGCGCGCCGCGCTTTTGCAGCAGGCGCACGATATTGCACGACTTATAGGCGGCGATCCCGCCGGTAATGCCCAGCAGGATCGTTTTTCCCTCAAGTTGCATTGAATTGTTGGATGCCGCCGTCATCGCTAGGCTTCCTTGCTCGGGAGCACCAGGAGGCGGTGGCAGTACGGACAGTGCGTAATCTCGCTACCGTCGTGGTTGAGGTCGCTCATGGACGATGCCTGCAGCGCGGTGTGGCAGACCGTGGGGATGTTGCCCTGGATGGTCTCGACGGCCAAGCCGCGGAACTGCTTGAGCAGACGCTCGTAGTCGGTGAGCACGTCGGCCGGCAGCGTGGCGGCAAGAGCGGTGCGCTCCTTAGTGGCGGCTTCGATCTGAGCCTGCAGGTCGGCAGCCTTGGCGCGGGCGGCCTTGGTATCGGCCTTCACGCCCTCCTCGAACTTGGCGATGATGGCCTGCGCGCGGGTCTCGCGGTCGAGCGCCTCTTTGTGGGCGACAACGACATCCTTGCGGGTGTGCTCAATCTTGTCCAGGCGCTTGGCCAGGGTGGCGAGCTCGTTTTCCAGGTCCTGTACCTCGCGGTAGTCGGAGCCGTCAACGTGGCGCTTCTTAGCGGCCTCGATGGCGTTATTGGTCTGGATCTCGGTGGTGTTGAGATCGTCGAGCTCAATATCCAGGTCCTTGCGTTGGGCGTAGAGCTTGGTCATTTCGGCCTTGAGCTTAACGTAGGTCTTGCGCTTGGAAGCGAGCTCCTTGAGCTCCGGCATATTGGCAAGTTCGCTCTTGTTGCGGGCGAGCTCCAAATCGATCTGTTGCAGCTTGAGTAGCGTAGCGCCGGCGCTCATAAGTTCTCTCCTTTTGTCACAGTCCACCATTGGCAAGGGTTCAGTATTTTAATCGCATGACGGGGGTCGACCCCGGCGTCAACTGCAGAGTTCATCAATATATCAACGAACGGCTCCTCGGAGCGGTCGTGGCCGAGCAAGATCACCGGCAGCCCGCGCAAGGCAAGGTCCTGTGCCACGTGGTAGCCCGCCTCGCCCGTCACGATGACATCCGCACCGGCGGCGATGGCAAGCTCGCCAAAGTCACCCAGCGAACCGCCCAAAATTGCGATGGTGCGGCACGGGTGATCGGCCTCGCCCCACACGCGCGGGTCGCTGCCAAACGCCGCTGCGGCGCGTGCGGCAAGGTTGCGCAGGCTGCAGGGGTCGTGGAGGGTCGCGAGTGCGCCCAGTCCGCAGGCCTCGGGGTCGTCCACGTGCTCCAACGAGCTTGCGGGCGCGGCGTCCAAAAGCCTACTTAGGCAGATACGTGCCTCGTGCGAGCGGTCCAGGTTGGTGTGGAGCGAGATAATGCTCACGCCGCAACGGGCTGCCTCGTAGAGCGCCGCGCTGCATTGGGGGCGCGTCGCGCCGGGCGGGCAAAACGCCTCGGGCGCCTTGATATAGATGGGATGATGCGTCAGCAGCACGTTGGCTCCGGCCTCCTGGGCGCGGTGCACATTGGCTTCGGTCGCATCGAGTGCGCAGGCAACACCGGTAATCTCCGCGGCAGGGTCGCCGACGGAGAGTCCTACATGGTCCCAACTCTCGGCATTGGTCTTGGGATAGCGTGCCAGCAGCGCGCGCTCAAGCTCGGCGACGATCATACGGCACCCACGATCGAGAGCAGCGTTTGGGCGAACTCGTCCAGATCGCTCGGATTTACGCGGTCATCAAAGGAAATGCGCAATGCTCCCAATGCCTGCTCGCGACCGATGCCCATCGCGCTCATAACGTGGCTGGGGTCCATACTACCGCTCGAGCATGCCGAGCCTGCCGATACCTCAAAGCCGGCGGCGTCGAGCTTGATGATGAGCTCCTCGGAGTCCATGCCGTCAATGTAGATCGAAACCATACCCGGCAGACGATCGGCCTGCGCGTAGTCGCCCATCGTGGCGTGAATGCGAGGATGGGCCGTAAGCGTGGCATAGAGCTTGTCGGAAAGGGTTTGCAGCGTCGCACGCTCCTGGGCCACATGGGGCGCCAGCGTGCGGGCGGCAGCGGCAAAAGCCAGCTGTGTACGCAGGTCCTGCGTGCCCGCGCGACGTCCGGCTTCCTGTCCACCGCCAAAAATGCGGGGGCGCAGTGGCGTGCGGGTCTTAAGGTAGAGAGCGCCGGAAGCCACGGGGCCGCCGATCTTGTGCGCGGCAACGGTCATAGCGTCGACGCCCAGCTCGGTGACATCGAGCGGAATATGCAAGTAGCCCTGGATGGCATCGGTGTGGAACAGGGCGCCTGCGGTATGCGCGGCCGAGGCAAGCTCGCGGATAGGTTGTACCACGCCGGTCTCGTTGTTGGCGGCCATGATGCTTACGAGCGCCACGTCGTCGCCGAGCAGCTCGATGAGCGCGGCAGGTTCAATGTAGCCCGCACGGCAGGGTTGCACCAGATCGACGGTAAAGCCGGCGGCGCGCAGCAGCGGCAGGTTGTCCAGAATCGAATCGTGCTCGATGGCAGATACGATCACACGGTTACGCTTGCGATCGCGCTGACGAGCGCCCTCGGCAAGACCGAGCAGCGCCAGCTGGTTGGCCTCGGTGCCGCCGTTGGTAAGGATGATCTCGGACGGGCGAACGCGTGCGCCAAAGCTGCGGGCGATCTCGCGACGGGCGACTTCCAGGCGTGCGGCGGCCTTGCGGCCAAGTGAGTGCAGCGAGTTGGGGTTGACGCCGGCGAGCTCGCTATCATCGTACTCACGCTGCGCAAGGAGCGCCTCGGCGCGCATGGGCGTCGAGGCGGCATAGTCAAGATTCACGGGTATGCGGTTTTGACCTGCGGTCATAAGGGTTTATGCCTCCTGTGCGGCCTCATTGCCCAGCTTCTGCAGCAGCGCAACCTCGGCGGCGGGATCTTCGGACTTAAAAACGGCGGAGCCGGCTACGAGCACGTTGGCGCCGGCCTTGACGACCTCGGCGATGTTCTTGGAAGAAATACCGCCATCGACCTCGATCAGGGGCGACACGCTGTGACGCTCACACATGGCCGTAAGCTCGTGCAGCTTAGGCAGCGTGCCCGGGATAAAGCTCTGGCCGCCAAAGCCCGGGTTCACACTCATGAGCAGCACCATATCGACGACGTCGATGATGCTCTCGAGCACGCACACGGGGGTGGCGGGGTTGAGCACCACGCCGGCCTTGACGCCGCGCTGCTGCAGATGGGTGAGCGTGCGGTGCAGGTGCGTGGAAGCCTCGTAGTGCACGGTGATCATGTCGGCACCGGCGTCGGCGTACCAATCGACCGTCTCGTCGGGGTTCGACACCATCAGGTGCGCGTCGACCGGCACGTCGGTGGAGCGCTTGACGGCCTTGAGGATGTCAACGCCAAAGGTGAGGTTGCCGGTAAAGTGGCCGTCCATTACGTCGAAGTGCACGTAGTCGGCACCGGCGATCTTGTCGAGTTCGCCCTTGAGGTTGGCCATGTCGGCCGAGAGGACGGACGGAGCGATTTTAATGGAACCCATGGTAGTAGCCTTTCTGCACTAGTCGGTGAGTCCGTAGAACTCTTGGGAGGGTACGCGGTCGGTAAGAATCTCGAGCGCCCTATCCAACGTAACACCGTTGTAGAGCGTTTGCTCCACGGCAAAGGTGAGCGGAATGTCTACGCCCAGTGAACGGGCAAGCTCACTGACGCTGCGGGCCGCGACGGCGCCCTCGACCACCATATGCGTACGTGCCTGGTACTCGTCGAGCGAGACGCCGTGGGCAAACTCGTAGCCAAAGGTGCGGTTGCGCGAATGCTCGGAGGTGCAGGTGGCAATGAGGTCACCCATGCCAGCAAGACCCATGCAGGTCATGGCTTGACCGCCGCGGGCGTGCACCAGACGGCTGATCTCGGCCAGGCCGCGCGTCATGATAAGGGCAAGCGTGTTGTCGCCCGCACCAGAACCGGCGGAAATGCCGCACACGATGGCGATGACGTTTTTCATGGCGCCGCAAACCTCGACGCCGGTCATGTCCTGCGACAGGTAGATGCGGAAGGCCGTGGATAGGAGCAGGTCCTTAAAGGTCTCCCCTACCTGCGGATCTTTGCTGGCGATGACGGCGGCAGAGAGCCCACCGCGGCAAATCTCCTCGGCATGGTTGGGGCCCGAGAGGGCCGCCACACGCCGCTCGTTGCCGATCTCGCTGGCAATGACCTCGCTCATGAGCAGGCCAGACTCGGGCTCAATGCCCTTGGTGAGGCAGAGCACCGGGGTGTCGGTGGCGATACAAGGTGCCGCCTGATGGCATACGCTGCGCAGGTGCGTGGAGGGCACGGCAAAGATGATGGCCTCGACGCCGTCGAGCGCCTGGGCCAGATCCGTCGTGGCGACGACGTTTTCCGGCAGCACGTAATCCACCAGATACCGGGGGTTGCGATGCTCGCCGTTAATGCCGGCGGCCGTCTGCTCGCTATGGGCCCACATGGTCACGCGCTCGGCTCGCGCGGCGGCAAGGCCGGCGACGGCGGTTCCCCAGGAGCCGGAGCCAATCAGCGCAACATTCATGACTCTCTCCTACTTATCGTCGGGCTCGGTGACGCGCTTGGTAAACGAGAGCTTGGACTCCTTACCAGTCATGAGCTTTTGGATATTCGCGCGATGGGCCCACACCACGGTGATGCCGATCATCGCCATGCAAAACTTAAGTCCCAGGCTGCTGTACGGAAAGACAGCGCAGACGGCGATGGGAAGACCGATGGCCGCGGCAAGCGAGCCCACCGACACAAACTTGGTGATGGCGACGGCCACGATAAACATGCCCAGCAGCGAAAGTCCGATGGGCCAGTACCAGGCGAGGATGACGCCCAAGCCCACGGCGATACCCTTGCCGCCATGGAAGTTGAGGTAGGGCGAGAAGATGTGCCCCCACACCGCAGCCAGGCAAATGACGCCGAGCATCCAGTCGCCGGGGGCTCCAGGCGCCATGATGCTCACAGGGAAGCCATAGCCCACGCCCGCGATAAGCGGACGGGCGATAAGGACGCATATGGCGCCCTTAAGACAGTCGAGCAGCAGCGTGAGCGCAGCCACCTTGGGGCCGGCTACGCGCAGGGCGTTGGTGGTGCCGATGTTGCCGGAACCCGCCTTGCGAATATCGGTGTGGTTAAACACGCGGCCCAGGATCAAGCCAAACGGAATCGCTCCGATAAAGAACGAGACCACGGCGCAGATGGCGGTCAGCAGAATCGGATTATGCATCCTTTTGCTCCTTCTTCCTAAAGAAGAGTCGAATGGGCGTGCCGGAAAAATCGAAAGTCGAGCGCATGCGGTTTTCCACATAGCGCTGGTAGGTGTCGTTGACCAGGTCGCTATGGTTGACGAAGAACGTGAACGTCGGCGGGTTGACGCCCGTCTGGGTCACGTAGTGCATGCGCAGGCGGCGCTTGCCGTCCACCACGGTATGACCGAACTCGCGCAGGTCGGTGAGGAACGTGTTGAGGCGCGAGGTGCTGATCTTCTGCGAGCGCGTCTTTTCGGCGGCGTCGACCATCGCCCAGATCTTCTCGACGCTGCGGCCAGTGAGGGCAGAGATGCGCAGGTACTGGGCCCAGGGAGCCATGACGCCCAGACGGCGGTCGATGGTCTCCATGCAGGCCTCGCGCTTGCGGTCATCGTCGAGCAGGTCCCACTTGTTGAGCAGCACCACGATGGCGCAGCCGCGCTCGATGGCCAAGCCCATGACCTTCTGGTCCTGCTCGGTGACGCCCACGGAGGCGTCGACGACGAGCAGCGCCACGTCGGCGCGGTCGATGGCGCGCAGACCGCGGACCATGGAGTAGTACTCGATGTTCTCGTACACGGTGCTCTTCTTGCGGATGCCCGCGGTATCGACCATGCGGTAGTGCTTGCCGTTGCGCTCGACGACCGTGTCGATGGCATCGCGCGTGGTGCCGGCAATGTTGGACACGATGGAGCGGTCGGCGCCCAGGATGCGGTTGAACAGCGAGGACTTACCGGCATTGGGGCGGCCGATGATGGCCACGTTCAGCGCATCGGGGAACTCGTCGGCGACTTCATCCTCTTCCTCGGGAAGCAGGGCCACGATATCGTCGAGCAGGTCGCCCGTGCCATGACCATGCAGGGCCGAGAGCGGCGTGGGCTCACCGATGCCGAGCGAATAGAACTCCCAGATGCTGTCGTTCTCGCGATCGGGGTTGTCGAGCTTGTTCACCAGCAGAAAGACCGGCTTGTCGCAGCGCTTGAGCATGCGGGCGACAGACTCGTCCTCCTCGGTGACGCCGGTGCGGCCGTCGACCACAAACAGGATGACGGCGGCTTCCTCGGCGGCGGCGAGCGCCTGGTCGCGGATGGACGTGGCAAAGACGTCGTCGCTCTTGAGCGGCTCGATACCGCCCGTGTCGACGATGGTGAACTCGCGGCCGTTCCAATCGGCGGTATGGTACGAGCGGTCGCGCGTGACGCCGCGGGACTCGTGGACGATGGCGTCCGAGGTCTGGGCCAGGCGGTTAACGAGCGTGGACTTGCCCACGTTGGGGCGTCCGACGACGGCGACGATAGGTTTCATCTGCTCTCCTTTAATGGGTAGGGTCAGTGGAAGTGTTAGAGTCCGCGGGCACAATGCCAAGGATGTGCTCCAGGGTATCGAGCAGCTCATGCGGCATGGTCGACACCACATGAACCTCGGCGCCGCGACTGGTAAGGCTTGCGAGTAAATCGTCACGATGATACTCGTCAAGCGTCATGCCGTCAGCGTTGAACATGAGCTTAGGCACAAAGAGCATAACCCCCGACAGGTCTTGTGGCAGCTGCTCCAGAATGTCACACGCGACGATGAGGCCGGTCACGTCCACGTTGCCGCCAAAGTAGCGGTTCTTGATGGCCGTGACAGTGCCGCCGAGACCATGCGGCGACTCCACAAAGCGCGCCACGGTGTCGCGCGCGCTGGCGCCGGAGAGGCACAGCAGGTGCTGGCTGCGGGCGGCGATGGCCTCGCGGACGCGGGCCAGTCGCTCGGCATCGGTAGCCAGCACGTCGTCGGTCTCGTCCAGATACGAGCGGATCATGCCGATGCCGTCGTAGTACTGCGGGTAACCGTCGTAAAAGTCCGCCTCGGGAGGATCGATGCCGGCGTCCAGATAGAACTCGTCGCTCATCTGGAAGGTGTGGCGGCCAAAGCGCTCGTAGGCGCGGTCCTGGAACGGTCGGATCATGGCAATGGTCTCGCGCGCTAGCTCGGGCTTGTCGCTGTATGACCAGCTAAAGCGGTTTTGGTGCTTGGTAAAGCCGAGCGGCACGATGCCCAGGCTTGTGATTTGCTCGTGCTCCTCGCAAAAGCGCAGGGTCTTTTCCAGCTCCTCGCCGTCGTTCATGCCGGGGCACAACACGATCTGCGCGTGAATCTCGATGCCGGCGGCCATGATGGCTTCGAGTACGTCCATGCCGCGCTGGGCGTTGCGGCCCATCATGCGGCGGCGGACGTCGGGGCTTACGGCATGGACCGACACGTTCATGGGGCTCATGTTGCGTTGGATGACGTTTTGAACATCTTTGTCGGTGAGGTTCGTGAGCGTGACGAAGTTGCCCTGTAAAAAGCTTAGGCGATAGTCGTCGTCGCGAATATAGAGCGTGGAGCGGCCGCCCTTGGGGAGCATCGTCATAAAGCAGAACACGCAGGCATTGACGCAGGTACGCATGCCGTCGAAGATGGGGCCATCGAACTCCAGACCCCAGTCCTCGCCGGGAAAACGGTCGAGCTCGACGGGGTTGACGGTGTTGTCGCGCGGGTCGAATACCTCCAGCTCGACGGTGTCGTCGTCTGCCTCCCAGAGCCACACGATCATATCGGTCAGCTGCTCGCCGTTGACCGTGAGCACGCGCATGCCCGGCTCGATACCCACATCCCACGCGGGTGATTCGGGACGCACGTTCTTTACGAGCGCGCCCTCACCCGGCTCGGGGTCGCGGCTGCGCCCGTAATCGGCCACCTCGGAGGCGTATGCGGGTACGGTCTGGTCCATGGTTAGCGGCAAAGCTCCTTGATGCGCGTGACGGCGCGTTCGATGTGTTCTTGTGGGGTGGAGGCTCCGGCGGTGATGCCGATGTGGTGAGCGCCGGTAAACCACGCGGTCTGGAGCTCGGAAGCTTCCTCGATGTGATGCGTGCGCTCGCAGGCATCGGCGCAGATCTGTGCCAAGCGGCGGGTGTTGCCCGAGTTCTTGCCGCCCACGACGACCATGCAGTCGCAGCGGTTGGCAAGGGCGGCGGCTGCCTGCTGTCGCTCGCTCGTGGCGGCGCAGATGGTGTTGATCACGCGCAGTTCCTGCACGCGTGGGGTGATGGAGGCCACAACCTCGGCCAGGTTCTGCGCGGTCTGGGTGGTCTGCACAACCAGACCTACCTTGCCCTTGAGCGACAGCTCGTCGGCGTCGGCGGCACAGCTCACGACCTGTGCGTCATCGCCGGCATGGCCCAGGATGCCCTCAACCTCGGGGTGACCCGGCTCACCCACGACGATCACGCGGTAGCCCTCGCGCACCAGGCGCTCGGCCGCCACATGGACCTTCTTCACGTAGGGGCAGGTGGCGTCGACCACGGTAAGGCCGCGCCCGCGAGCGGCATCGATGACCTGCGGCACCACGCCGTGCGCGCGAATGATCACGGTTCCCGATGCGGCGTCGTCCAGGGTCTCTGCCAGACCGATGCCCGCCTCGGCGAGCTCGCGTACCACGATGGGGTTATGGATGAGCGGCCCCAAGGTGTGGACCTGAGCGCTCTCCCCTGCTTGCGGCGCGGCGGCCAGCGCCATATCGAGCGCACGCTGTACGCCATAGCAAGTGCCGGCGTGGGCGGCGATCTCGATGGTAGGCGCGGTTGCCTGGTCGAACGCAGTCGCGGCGGTGTTCGTCACGTTCTCGTTCATGGCTAGAACCTGCCCGGATGCTCGGCGCACAGATCGTCTCGCATGGAGTAGACGCGGTTCATGGCCTCGGACTCAAACCATTCCAGGCGCTCCGTGCGCTTAAGCCCGGCCGGTGCGTCGGAAAGCGAGATGGCCTTGCCGGCGCGGATCCAGCACTTCTTGGGACGCATGAGCTTTTTGCCCGCGGGCGTGATGTCGGACCAACCGCAGATGGCGAGCGGGTTGACGGGCGCCTTGCCCATCTGGGCGATGAGCGCAAAACCGCCGTGGACCTCGGGCTTGATCTCGCGCGAGCGGATGCGCGTGCCCTCGGGGAAGATCAGGACGTCCTCGCCGCGTTGCAGCGCATGCTGGGCGGCGCGCAGGCACTTCATATCGGCAGTACCACGCTCCACGGGGATGCCGCCAACGCGGCTAAAGGCCCAGCGCACAATCTTGCTCTTGGCGAACTCGGACTTAAAGATGGGACGAATGCGGCGCCCCCCAAAGAACAGCGCCGTCTCCACGGCCAAGAGCTCGGCCATCGAGGTATGGTTGCAGATGACCACGCTTCCGCGGCCGTCCTTGCGCTCAAACAGCAGATTGGCATCCTCGACCTTCCAATGCCACATGAGCTTGGAGAAGGCCCAAAGGATGGCCATGACTACGACGACGGTGCCGCGGATGAGCGCTGGGAACTCTGCATAAGGAGCGTTGTAATAATCCTCGGGCGTCTGCTTAAACAGGCGCATGGCCTACCTCCTTTGGTTGATGAGGTCCTCGATGATCGAGACGACCTCGTCGATGGTGTGGGCGGTGGAGTCGACGTGCACGGCGTCCTCGGCGGGAACGAGCGGCGCGACCTCGCGGCTGCTGTCGAGCTTATCGCGCTGTTTGAGGGCGTCGAGGGTCTCGTCGACCTCGGCCTCGAGCTGCTCGGTAGTGAGCGGCTGGGCGTCGTTTTGGTGGCGCTGCAACACGCGGCGACAGGCGCGCTCGCGCGGGTCGGCGGTCAGGAATATCTTGACCTGCGCGTTGGGGAACACGACGGTTCCGATGTCGCGACCTTCGGCGACGATATCGCGGTCCTCGGCGGCGCGGCGCTGGTGGATGAGCATGGCCGCGCGTACGCCCGGGTAGGCCGAGACTTTGGACACGTTGGCGTCGACCTGCGGGGTGCGGATGGCAGCTGAGGCGTCCTGGCCGTCGATGGTCAGGCGCGTGTCCTCGCCGGTGCCGTTGGTAAAGCGAATCTCGATCTGCTCGGCGAGGGCGTCGATGGCCGCCTCGTCGTCCAGATCGATGCCGCGGTCGAGCGCGGCGAAGGTGACGGCGCGATACATGGCGCCTGTGTCGAGCTTATTAAAGCCCAGCTGGCGGGCGATCTCCTTGGCGATGGTGGACTTGCCGGAACCGGCGGGGCCGTCGATGGCGACGATCATGCAATGCTTCCTTTCGATGGTTGACGTGCTGCTATGGTTCGCGGGCGCTGGGGCGCGGCGGGTTGCCTAGCCCGTGTAGCGCTCGCGGTAGGTGTTGCGCTTGGGTGCGGAGCCGTGGCTGCCGTGGTGACGCGTGCGGGCCGCGGGCGTGTCCTGGGGCTTGCCGCCGTTGCGCATGGCGCTCGCCTGCTTGGGCGGGATGCCGCCCGCTTTAAGGATCTGCACCTCGCGGTCGGTGAGCTCGCGCCACGAGCCCTTGGCCACGTCCTTGAGCTCCAGGCCGGCAAAGTTGCAGCGATGCAGACGGATTACAGGATGGTGGATCTTGCTCAGCATGCGCTTGACCTGGTTCTTGCGTCCCTCGCGGATGATGACCTCCACGGCGGTGGTACCGGGCTTTACGCCCTGGGGAGCTACGGCCTCGGCCTCGCGTGCGGTGATGACGCGGCAGATTGCCGGCTGGCACAGGCCGTCGTCGAGCTCGATGCCACGGCGGAGCGGCGTGAGATCGCGGTCTGTCAGCTGCCCGTCCACGAGCGCCTGGTAGGTCTTGTAGACGTGCTTGCTGGGGTGCAGCAGGTCCTGCGACAGGTCGCCGTCGGTGGTAAAGAGCAAAAGGCCCGTGGTATCGCGGTCCAGGCGACCCACCGGGAACAGACCCGGAAATCGGTCGCGGGGAACCAGATCTGCCACGCAGGGGCGCTCCTGCGGATCGCTCATGGTGGTGAGGTAGCCGGTCGGCTTGTAGAGCATCAGGTACACGGCGCCCTGGTTGAGCTTGACAGGCATGCCGTCGACCTCGATATGGTCGCGATCGACGTCGACCTTGGTGCCCAGTTCGGTCGCGACCTGGCCGTTGACGGTCACGCGGCCGGCGGTCATCAGGTCCTCCGAGCCGCGGCGGCTCGCCACGCCCGCGCGAGCCAAAAAGCGCTGTAGGCGCATCGTGTGTGGGTAGACGGGCTGTGCGTCGGTTGCGGGTGCTGCGTTGCCCATGGCACGCGTCTCCCCTACTTCGTTAGTCCTCGTCATGCAAATCCTCCGAGGTCTCGTCGACGGCCAGGGTCTCCAAGTCCTCGACTGCCTCAACATCTTCAACATCGGTATCGAGCAGTTCGCGCTCTTCGTCCAGGTCCTCAGCCTGCTCTTCGAGCGTGGACTGAATACTGCGGCCGCTCAGGCGCTCGCGGATAAACTGACGCGACTGTTCGTCGGGGGCAAACTGCTCCAGGTCGGGCAGGTCGCGGGTGGAGCGCAGACCGAACTTTTCCAAGAAGGCGTTGGTCGTGCCGTAGATGATGGCTTGACCGCGCTGGGGGTCGCGGCCGAGCTCGCGCACCAGACCCTTGTCGACGAGCGACGCGATGACGCCATCGGAGTTGACGCCGCGGATACCCTTGACCACCTCGCGCGTCACAGGCTGGTGGTATGCGATGACGGCCAGGGTTTCGAGCGCCGCTTGCGACAGCTTTTGCGTGTCCCAGCTCAACACATAGGCCTCGACTACGTCGTGATAGGCGGGGTGCGTAAACAGGCGCCAGCCGCCGGCGACCTCGCGCAGCTGAAAGCCGCGGTTGGCCTCCTCGTACTCAACCTTGAGCTCGGCGAGCAGCGACGCGCACTCGCCGGGGGCGATATCCAGCGCGCCTGCCAGCGCGGGCGCGCTCACCGGGTCGCTCGACACCAGCAGAAGCGCCTCGAGGGCGCCTTTGAGGCTGTTTGCCTCCAGCGTGGAAAGGGTTGACATGATTGCGGCTCCTATTCGGTGAGCTCGGGGCCCTCGCCGGGCACGTATGCCTCGGCGCCCTCGACTCGGTTGATGCAGATGGTTCCAAAGATCTCGTCCTGGCTCAGCGTGAGCGAGCCGCGCTTGGCGAGCTCAAGCATAGCTAGGAAGGTGACGACGAGCTGCTCGGTGGTAGCATCGCCGTCCAGTAGCTCGCGGAAGGTGCAGGTTTGGTGCGCCATGGTAAAGCGGTCGACTGAGGCCACGGTCAGGTCGAGCGGCACGCGATGCGGCGCCACGTGCTCGGCTTCCAGCAGGAAGGTCTGGCGCTTGCCATCCAGGTCGGCACAGATAACGGCCAGGCCGCGCAGGGTGATGCCAGCCAGGTAGTCGGGCATAAGGCCTAGGAACTCGGGGTCGGGGCCGGCCACGCGCGGATGCATGCGGCTTTCGGCCTGCATGCGCGCACCGAGGGCCGCAGCCGCGCCCTTAAACTGTTTGTAGGCAATCAGGCGCTGGATCAGGACCTCGCGCAGGGCGTCGCCGTCGAGCGCGCTAAGTTCCTCGAGGTCTTCGTCGAACTCGTCATCGTCGTCATCGGCTTTGCGCGGGGCCTCCTGCGGCACCAGAGAGGCAGCCTTGATGTCCAAAAGGGTTGCCGCGACCAGCAAAAAGTCGCTCGCCACGTCCAAGTCCAGCGCCTCGATGCGCTCGGCCTCGGCAAGGTACTGCTCGGCCACCTCGCTTATGGAGATGGCGCCGATATCTACTTTTTGGCGGGTTACCAGCTGCAGCAGCAGGTCGAACGGTCCGCTGTAGACCTGCGTCGACACGCGATACGACATCTTCGACCTCCTTTGACGGCGCCTTCGCGGCGCGGTTTGGGTGCATGTTACGACCGTTTTGCACGGTCGACCTGTAAGTTTACCTTAGATGCCGGCGATTGCGAAGTTGAGCAGCTGCTCAGCGAGCGGATACACGGTAACGTCGAAATAGCGGCCGATTACGTCGATGCCGGTCCACATGGGCAACAGGTACAGAACCAGGATGAGGATGGGCATAGCGTATTGCTGCAGACGGTAATAGTTGTTGAGTGCCTTGCCCTTGAGGAAGGGCACGATGATCGACGAGCCATCGAGCGGCGGAATCGGGATGAGGTTAAAGAACGCGAGCGATAGGTTGACCACGATAAAGGTGGCGCCGAAGTTCATGATCTGTGACGCCAGGGCAAAGGACATGCCGGTATAGAGGCTGCCATATGCCGCCTGCATGAGGGCGGCAGCGAGGCACGCGAGGGCGATGTTCGATGCGGGGCCGGCAACGCTCACCAGGACCTCGTCGCGCTTGGGGTGCTTGAGGTTGTTGAGGTAGACAGGCACCGGCTTGGCAAAGGCGAACACCGGGCCTCCGGCGGCGAGCATGAGCAGCGGCAGGATGATGGTGCCAAACGGGTCGATGTGGTTGAGTGGGTTGAGCGAGACGCGTCCGCGCGAACGGGCCGTCTTATCGCCGAGTGCCCAGGCCGCGGCGGCGTGCGCGCTCTCGTGGATCACAATGCCCACGATGACGGCGACGGCGCTGGCGAGCAGGTTCATGAGGTAGCTGCTGGACATGGCGCTCCCCTAGCGGACGCTGCGCGAGGCGCGCGTGAGCAGGTAGTCGGCTACAAACAGAATTACGGCAACGATGGCATAATCCAGGCGGAACACGCCGCCAAAAGGCGACGTGATGACGCCGTAGCCGGCGATGGCGCTCGGAAGCGAGCGCGAAAGCTCAACGACAAAACCCACGATCTGCAGCTTGGCGGTGAGGCCGCTAAAGCACAGCAGCACGGTCATCGCGCTCATAAAAATGCCGCAGATGCGACAGGCGATGGCGATGATGCTCATCGCCACGGCGGCGGCCTTACGAGAGTTCACGCGCGATCTCCTCTTCGATCTGAGTGGAAAGCTCCAGCCATTCGTCCTCGAGCTTGGGTAGCTCTTGCTTAAGGCCGTTATATTCCCCCAGCGCGGTGTTGAACTTGTCCTGATCGGCATAAAGCTCTTCGCTTGCCATCAATTCCATAAGCTCGTCATAGCGGGCACGCTTTTTGTCGAGCTCCGTCTCGATCTTCTTGAGCTGGTTACGCACGCCCTTGAGCTTTTTGTTGAGCGCAGCGCGGGCCTGGGCCTCGGCGCGCTTTTGCTCCTTGGTCTTTTTGCCTTCGGCAGGCTTGGAAGCGGTGGCGGGGGTGTCGGGCTGGGCCGCGGTGACCTTAGCGGACTTGGTCGCGGCCGGCGCACTCTCCCCTGCCGCTTCGGCGGCGGCGCGGGCCGCGAGGTCCTCGCGCTTGTAGAGGTAGTAGTCGTAGTCGCCGTCGTAGACCGTGACCTTGCCGTCGCGGATGTCGATCACGCGGTTGGCCACGGCGCGCACCAGGTGCTCGTCGTGGCTGATCAGCACGATGGTGCCGGGGAAGTTTTGCAGGGCGTTCTCGAGCATGTCCACCGAGTCGATGTCCAGGTGGTTGGTGGGCTCGTCCAGGCACAGGAGCGCCTCGGGGGCCACGAGCATCTTTGCCAGGGCCAGACGCGCCTTTTCTCCGCCGGAAAGGACGCGTACCTGCTTTTCGATTGCGTCGTTGTCGCTAAACAGGAAGGCACCCAGCAGGCTGCGCTGCTGCGGCATAGTCCACTTGGGCGTGACGGTGTCGATCTCTTGCAGGACGGTATTGGACTCGGTCATGCCTTCGAGTGCGTGCTGGGCGTAGTAAGCCACGCCCACGTTGGTGCCCAGATCGCGGGTGCCGGTGGTGGGCGCCTCCAGGCCGGCGAGGATCTTCATAAGCGTGGACTTGCCGGCGCCGTTAGGGCCGACGAGCGCCACATGCTCGCCGCGGTAGAGCTTGAGGTCGATATCGCTGTAGATGTGCTTGTCGCCGTAGGACTTGGATACACCCTCGAGGCCCACGACCATGTCACCGGAGCGCGGCGGGTCGGGGAACTTAAAGTCGATGTGCTTGTGGCCCTCGGGCAGGATGACGAGCTCCTTTTTGATCTGCTCGATCTTGCGGATGCGCTCCTGCGCCTGGGCGGCCTTAGTGGGCTTGTAGCGGAACTTGTCGACGAAGACCTGCATATGGGCGATGTCGCGCTCCTGGGCGGCGCGCTTGGCGCGCATCTGCTCCAGGTTGTCCTCGCGCTGCTTGAGGTAGCTGCTGTAGTTGCCGGTGTAGGTGGTCACGCGGCGGTTCTCGAGGGCGGCGACGTGGTCGACGCAGGCGTCCATGAAGGCGCGGTCGTGGCTGACGATGAGGACGGCGCCGTCGTAGTTGGCGATAAAGCCGCGCAGCCACTGGACGCTTTCGAGGTCCAGGTGGTTGGTGGGCTCGTCCAGCAGCAGCAGGTCGGGGTGGCGCAGGAAGAGCTTGGCGAGCGCGATGCGCATCTGCCAGCCGCCCGAGAACTCGGAGCATGGGCGCTCAAAGTCGGTGACCTTAAAGCCCAGGCCGGAAAGGATTTTGCGGGCGTTGCTCTCGAGCTCGTAGCCGCCCAGGTGCTCAAAGCGGTCCTGGACCTGGCCGTACTCGTTAAGGAGTGCGTCGACGTCCTTGCCCTGCTCGGAGAGCTCGGTGATCTGGGCCTGCAGCTCGTTAGCGCGCTCGCCCATGCGGCGGATTTCCTTGGCGGCGGCCATGACCTCGGCAAGGATGGTGGTGTCCTTGTGCTCCAGATTAGTTTCCTGCTCTAGGTAGCCCACCTGGCAGTCCTTGGCGTACTGGACCTGGCCGGCGTCGGGGCTGTCGATGCCCATGATGATTTTGAGCATGGTGGTTTTGCCGGCGCCGTTTGGGCCCACGAGCGCGAAGCGCTCGCCGGGGTTGATCTGGAAGGACGCGCCGCTAAAGAGGACGCGCGCGCCGAAGCTTTTTTCGATCTTGTCGACCAGGAGGATCATGGTGCCGCCTTTGACCTTGTGTGCCTATATGAAAAAAGGCCCCAACTTGCGTTGGAGCCTCATTCAATGCTCGGGTGGAGACGAGGGGGATCGAACCCCTGACCTCTTGACTGCCAGTCAAGCGCTCTCCCAGCTGAGCTACGCCCCCGTGCAAAAAATTACTATACGGGAACTCGGACGGCGATGCAAGGACAATTTTGAAAAAAAACTTTCGCGAGTGCCGGCGCGCTCGGGACCGCGCCAACCCGCGGGGCGCCTGGCCCCCGCACGGCCCGTACGCCGGCCGACTTGGCGCGTGGAACACGACGCACCCCGTTCAACAGGGTTTTCCGTGCGCCTCCAGTCCCATTATCGGGTCCGATTGCGAAGCGCCCCTCCCCAGCGCCCCAGAACCATGCCGGTTTACTACGATAAATCAGAAATGTCCGACCATACACGCCTTTTCGTGCAACTGGCGGGCTACCTACCTGCGGTTTTGCAAACGGAGAACACACGGTGCTCGGGGGGTCGCCGATTCGTCGTAGTAAACCGGCATGGTTTTGAAATGGCATCAGGTTGATTTCACGCAAAAGTGTGTTGGAGCCCTGAATTAAAGGCCTTAACTTATTTAGATCGCTTCTATTCTGCGACGCGCCTAGATTAGCTGTTGTTTAGCATCGGACTTGATCTTGCGTTGTGCGACTTGCTCGTGCATGGTAGTATTTCACAACGTGAAGCGAAGAAATTAGGTCTGAGTTGCCTTTGTTAGAATTGCATTCACCGTTCATAAGGGCTCTTGGCGCAACGGTTAGCGCAGGGGACTCATAATCCCTGGGTTCTGGGTTCGAATCCCGGAGGGCCCACCAGAATCGTTCGAGGCCGGGCATGCTGCCCGGCCTCTTTACATTACGGTGATACTAAATTTTTCCCTACATAGACGTGAAACACTTTTAATCATTCCTCTTTGCAATTTAGGATAGATTTTCGCCAAGCAGCCACTGGGCAAAAGCATATTATTGGCCAATCAAAATGAAAAAAGGCCCCAACTTGCGTTGGAGCCTCATTCAATGCTCGGGTGGAGACGAGGGGGATCGAACCCCTGACCTCTTGACTGCCAGTCAAGCGCTCTCCCAGCTGAGCTACGCCCCCGTGCGTTGAAGTACTATACGGGAACTCCCCCGCCGATGCAAGGACAATTTTGGACAATTTTGCGTCGCGTGGAACGGGCGCGGGGCCGAGAGGACCCACGGTACCCGACATAGTCCGCGGGGCTCGGCATGTCGCCCCAGGTGCCGCCGGCCAGACCAAAGCGATCCGCGGTGCTTCCGGGGACCTGAGCCCTTCCGCACGCCTTCGGACCATTTTCGGAACCGTGCGTAGCTCGCCCAAGCTGGTCGCTTCATAAACGGACCGGTTTACTACGCCGATTCCCGGATTACTGACCTCACGCCTACTTTTGCAAAACGGGCAGGCGATCTACCTGCGGTTTTACGAGCGGCGAATTCGGTGTGCTCAACTACTCCCAATCCAACGTAGTAAACCGGCGTGGTTGTAAAATGGCATTTAATTACTGGCAGCATTTAAAGTATTAAAAATGCTCAGTTGGGCATTATTACTTACCAATATCAAGCCAATTGCACAGAACGTTGGCCCGCAATCTGGTCTCAGCGCATCTCATCGCTTCGGTTTTTGGCTTGTAGCGCAACTCTAATCGCTCACACACACTGTGGATGATGGCATCAAGTTGATCGTGATCATTGAGCATGTCATGGGTTACAAGAAATACGTCGTATCCCATGCTTTGCAATGCTGTCATTCGGGTGGCATCGTGGTCAAGCACGGCGCCCGACCCATGGATAACCTCTCCTTGAAGTTCGATAATCACAGCCTTCATTGTTATTGGATTTACGATGACGATATCGCCGTAACAGATTTTCTGGCCTGCGATTTTCCGAGCTGAATTCGACAGCGGTGTTAAGTCGTTGACGAATATGTTTTTAAACTCCGCTCCGCCGGCACGCCTCGGATGACTTAGCAACATGATTCCAGCAACTTCTAGCGGGGATGCAGCAATACCTATTACCTGCTGTGCGGCTTCGTAGAATTGCTTTCCCCACATCTCGCTTTTAACCTTCGCTGCAAATCTATGCAGTTCTTCTATTTCAATAAGAGGCTTTCTCATCCAGAGCGATGTGCCCTTTCCGCTAGCATTATTTCCGGATCCGTCATCCTGCTGCCCACTTTGATCATTCTCGCTGTCCTTCTGGTGCGCCCGAGCATAGACTCGCTTCCATGGGGCCTCGTCTTGGGTTTCGTCTAGTTCAAACAGACTTTCTATGGTGTACTGCTCCTCATTTGGTTTTGCCTGCTCAAGTGCCATATCGACCGTGGGCGATGGTTTAAAAATCGAGAACCACCCGCAGAACTCGTACATAGCAAGAACTAGATCGCATGAAGACACGCTTCGAGTCATGGTGAATAGCGTATTAAGAGGGTCTGTGACGCTAAAGCCCATACCCGTGTCGATGGAAACCTTCTCTGTATAGGCTATAGGCGCTGTTCCATCGGATGGTCCGTCTTGTCTCGGAATGCAGGTTACTTCGTGTTGATGCTGCTGTGATGACTGGCGTCTTGAGGACGTCGGTCACGAAAGGGGCTTGGGATAGGGCTCGCCAGCCGTCTTCGGCGTTGGGTAAGCGCGGGTAGAGGTCGCGCACCTGCGGTGGGCAGCGCCAGTAGCGGAATGCGGTGTTTGCGCAGACAATTTCGTCCATTTGCGTCCCCCTGATATCGGCCGTAGGCCGTGCGAATTGCGGGCATGGCCGATTATCTACCGGGGCATCATGCGGGTAAGTACCGGAAGCAAACCAAAAGCTTGACGAGTTCTGCCGAAAAACCGTCGTGTGATAGAAATCCGCTGGAAGGCGCTCTGTGCATATGGTCCCTGTCTCCACATTAGAGCTCGGATCACAGGGGGAATTCAATGATAATTCGCATGCGTTTTATACAGAACGGGCAATGTCGTCAGCAAAAAGGGTGCGATAAAAATGACGCCTTAGACGACTACGATTTGATTTTGGTGTCAGTTTTGGTGTCACCCTTGGTGTCAAAATAAAAAAAGGTCAGAGGCTTAACACCTCTGACCTGTGCTTTAGATGGTGGGCGATACAAGATTCGAACTTGTGACCCCATCCGTGTGAAGGATATGCTCTACCCCTGAGCCAATCGCCCGTCGCCTTTCGGCAACAGAGATACTATCATAGCCGCGCGTGGTTTACCAAGAACTTTTTGCCCCCGATTATAAATTCGTGGGCGCAAACCGCACCACCACAATCGGGGCAGCCGACAAACCACCGGCTAAACCGACCTTTATCGCTTGATCCAAGAGGTCTCGGGGCGGCAAATGAGTCGAGCGTTGTTGTAGGCCATGTCGAGTGTGAGGCGGGTGCGTGCTGCGTAGAAACCGTCCTCGCGCTGGATGGTCAGCGCCAGTTCGGGCTTGTCGCCGGTCAGGTACAGCGGCAGCAGCAGCTGGATCCGACCGCCGTAGAACTGCGGCACGGCGAGCGTGTAGTTGGCTGCGGCGCGGCGGGCGGCCTCGACGACAGCTCCCTCAAAGGCGCGGCGCAGCAGCAGCGAGCTGCCCTCCCCCATCAGGCTGGCGGGAATACGCGTAAGGTTTTCCTCGTCGCCCAGAATGTGGTCGATGTTGGAGCGGATGGGCAGGCGGTAGTCAAAGACCAGCTCGGAGGGGTCCTCGGCAAAGCGCACGCGGCACGGCAGGTACTCAAACGAGACCAGCATGGGGTCGCTTTCCTTAAAGAAGCCCTTCAAAAACCAGCGCTGGCGCGCGTCGGGCTTGGTGTTGGGCTCAAACAGGCCGTAGATGGTCTCGTAGCGGCGCGTGTACAAGCCGGTATTGAACAGGCAGCGGTCGTCGTCGAACACCAGCGGCAGGTTGGACGGCGCGGTCTGGTTTACGTCGCGCTCGGTCAGGAACACCGCGCGGCTAAACGAAAACGACAGGTAGTTTTTGAGGATGCGATTGCCGGGACCCCAGTCCTCGGGGTCGGCGAGGTCGACCAAGCGGTCGTAGCAGGGCTCGGGGCAAAACGCGAAGTCGTACACATTGCTGCACAGAGTGCTGGGGATCTCCATGTGGTGTCCAATCAATTCATTAACCGGCGTGCGGATGCTTAGATTCTATACGAGCGACAGATCGCCCGTGCCCGCAACGAATCCGCAGCGCAGCTCTTCGGCTAGCTCGCTGTTCGTGCGGCGACTGGAAACGAGGTCCTGGATCCAGGCGTAGTACTGGTTGTCTTTTGGTTCGGGGCTGTCAGACAGCACGACCGGAGTGCCTGCGAACCTTAAGACGGACAACGCAAAGACAAGGCTGGTTCGTTTGTTACCGTCTTCAAAGATGTGGTCCTTGACCATGTGCTCGGCAACGTAGGTGACCTGGTCAAAGATGTCTGCGAAGCGATCGGCCGGCGATTGGCCGAATATCGTACAGAATGCACCCGCAAGCACGGACTCGACGCGCCCAAGCTCAAGCGCGGCCCGGTCGCCTGTGGCGTCGGTTGTATAGCAGCGCCCGACCGTTATCAGCGTGCTGTGCAGGCGCATCACGGCCGCGGCCATATCTTCGAGCGAACCGGCATCATCGAGCACGAGCGGCGCGAACGGATGCGCTCCCCGCTTCGTGTCCGCCATCATGAGTTCTCCAAGAGCCTGAGCGCGTTGGGCATGTTCGAAATGGTCAGCCGAATAGCTTCGTCGATTGACGTGGTGCCGCCGAGCAAAATCGGTGATGCTGAATTTGCCACGTGCGCAGTTGAATGATCTTCTTGAGCAACGCAATCAGCGCCGTCATCTTGTTGAACATAGCTCCAAGGCATGTCTGACTCCTCTATAGCTTTACAGACGAAATAGCCTGCGAGTCGTACTCCAGAGCAATCGGTTGCCAGACGAGGTCTTCGATGGTGCAGTTTAGGGTGTCTGCAAGCGCCAATGCCGAGGAAACCGAGGCGCGGCGTAGGTCGAGCTGGTTCTGCTCGTAGAGTTGTATGGCGCGAAGCTTAACCCCCGATTGGGCGGCGAGCTGTTTTTGCGTTAGTCCGGCAGCCTTTCGTGCCGCCTTGAGGCCCTTTTTGTCTGCCTGGGCGTTGTTCCATTTTTCGATGACAATCTGGGCGAATTTATCTTCGGAGGCCTCGTGGAGCGGATGGTACGAGCCGATGATCCAATCGAGCGGAGCGACTTCGAGTAGCTTATTAAAGCCCAAGCTGCTCATCCATTGCGTATAGGCCATAACCCACCCCGCCCAATACTGAGGCGAACGGTCGAACGGATAGGTCTCCCTACATCTGACGGGGGTCAGTCCCGCATGGGCGATAATATCGCGCGCGAGCTCGTCGCCCGCCATGCCGCAGACGACGCGAGGCATACCGCGCTCAAACTGTTTCATCTCAAGAGCGTTCGACATGATCGCCGTCAACTCGGCTGGAGTCAGCCCTTGGTCACAGAGAGCAAAATCGACCGCCTCGCCCAGCGTTCTCATTGCATCCTCGAGATACATCTCACTGTAGGCGTGGGTCATCGCCCGTCATCCCCTCTCGAATGATATCGACGATACGTATTCCCTCAAACGGGCTTTCGGCAAGGAGCTCCCGATACTGCGCCCTTGCCGCTTCATCTCGTTCCTTGGCCAATGGACCATACAGAGCTTGCTGCGCACGTTCAAATCCAGCAAAACGAATGCTCTTAAACGCACGCTCGCTTTTGAGCACAATCTGCTCCCCCAGGTTACCGAGCCTCATAGATCGTCCAAGCTGATCGACGGTGATCGTATTGTTTACAAAAGCTCTGGCATAGCTAAAGTACGAGTCGTCCGCACGCCACCCCCTTATTACGTCGCAAGTGCTCGTCCGAGGTAGAAAGTGATCATGGAGATATTCGCACGCCCCCGCGGCAATGGCGGTATCTTTGCGAAAAGAACGATGCTCAACGAGCAACGCTATCCAATGCAGGACGCAATATTGCGGCGATAGCAAGTCGAGAACTTTGAGATCGGCTATATCGAGTTCATAGCGATTCGCAAAGCCATCGGCATCGCGCGAGCATGCCCATTCCCTTGCAAGGTCGAGGCTCTCTGTGCAATAGAATCCCTGTCCATAGTCGTTATGGATTTTCCCCAGGCCAAGCTGGGGAGTCTCAATGATTTTCTGAGAACCATGCCACAGTTCCACGCGAGTCTCCTAACAGGTATCGCTCTAGCGATAGTATAACATACTATCGCTAGAGCGATACCTGTATTCAAATAGCAAGAGGGTGTCTGGAACCGAGTTTGAGTTCAATACTGGCTTCTAAGGCTCGCCGAGTCCGGAAGTATGCGACATAATTCAGACTTGCTGATCACGCCGGAGCACACTAACGCCTCGTCCTGCTTACAGAGCTTCATAGACACGCACATCATCTTGCTCGATACTTTTACGGAAGGGCAGCGCATGTGCTCTGGTGGGTTGGTGACGATATCAACCTATCGTCTAAGTTCCTTCTCGAGCTCATGGGAGAGTTCGTACAGCGTGCCGAACGTCATAGTGTTGCCGCATACTAGGCGCAAGTCAATATCGCTATCGGGCGTTTGCTCGCCTCGGGCAAACGAACCAAATAAATATGCTTCGCTGACGTCGTATTGAGCCAGCACGCGGGAGGCGACGGTGGATACGTCTGTAGGCGAAATCATAAGTATATTACCGTTCAACAGTAGAGCGTCAGGGGGCCAGCGCCGATACCCCCGGTCCGGCTTTTTGCCGTTCTGAAAGCTCAAAGATAAGCGGGGCGATTGATCTAACGAACTCGGTCAAGAAATTGAGGTCATCAACAGTAAATCCCTCGACGGTGAACCACTTGACCGTAGGCAAGTAGCATTCAGCGTGGTCAAAGCTAAAATCAACCGGACGCTCGACGGCTACACGAAGGGTCCCGTCATCTCGTGTTTCTGAGTAGGCAAACTGAGTGCCGTCGTCTAGCTGAACATAGCTCTATAGCATTGCTACCTCGTTTACGACTTTTAGAGTTAAAAGCCTGCCCCTAACGCTGGATGAATCGCACTAGTTACCCGACCCAAATACGTCATCTACAAGATCAGGCAAGTCTGTCCATACTTGATAGGCGACAACGTTGTCCGGATTCATTTCTCTTGCACGACGTTTATTATCCGTATTGTGCTTTGCGGCATTGGTCAAAGCTTGGTCCTTTTGCCATCAATCATTTCAAGATTTACAGACTTGAACTTAGGCATAGACGACCTCTTGGGTCGGTGGTCTTTAATGCGCCTAGGTCCGTTCTTTGTATTCCTGGCCAGCCCGTTATTCAGCATATAGCTCAGTATTCTCTTATGGCTTCTACTATCGTTGCCGTTTGAGAAAAAGCAACAGTCGGTTTGTTTCCGCCATGCAGCGTTGAGCGTTTCCGGATTTGAGAATTTGGCCACTACGACGACGATAACAAGAACGGTCGTTCCAACAGTGTCGTCCATGACGGCGATTTTGATAGAAGGGAAATCGTTTGTTGCTTTTAATGATATCCATGTTAAAAGTAACGTAGTCAACGAATAGGGAGAATTAAATGAGCGTGAACAAAGACGGCGGGATTTCAAATATCCAATCACTTTATTGCCAGGGATGCATCGAGGCTGCGGAGAAGATCATTTCTTACATCAGCCAGTTTGATATCGAAAGCGTTGCTTGCGCCGTATTCTGTATCAATTCCTGGCATGAGAACAGATCTTGTCAAACTAATGCATACGCACTCAACGCTGCATTACTCGCTGTCAGCGATTTTGGGACAAATCAAATCGCAGACTACGAAGAGTTCTCAAAATTTTTCACTCATGTTAAGAATACTCTTCCAACGCCAACCATATTTGAGGATGAGATCGTACCAATAATGGGACAAACCTTGATTCATTTTAAGGGTAAATGGAGGAAGGCGTTACACGGCTGTGGAGCTACGCTCGAATATCCAAGGCTTTGCTTCGCCGATGCCATTATTGATGAACCTCGTGAAATTAAAGAGTTTAATGAGTTGCTTGATTATGTCGACGCCATGTCTCAAGCGTTGGGAGGTGGAGGATGGGAGGGATCAAACTCGATTCCCGATGAAATGAAAATTCCGCCTTATGAATACTGGCACCAGACGTATAAATGGATGAATGCTAACCCTATTAGTCCCATTTCAGCCAACACCATAGCGGCAATACAAAAGTCGACAGACTATATTGAAAACAAGTGCTTTGTGATGAACGGTAGTAAACCGATTCCTTTATTCTGCCCTTCAATTCTCCAAGATTATATATCTCATATTATTAAGGATAAGCAGGCGGATGAGTATCGAAATGCCATTGATATCACCCTACTGAATCAGGCCCGATTCAATTATGACTCGGTTGAACAAAGGGGCAGCTCCGTTCTGACTTTCCCCCTCTTTAAATTAAACGGAGAGCCTATTGAAAGATGCCCAGCTACATTTTTAATCATCGACGGAGAAAACAGACTAGCGCTTTTTTACAATGCTGCCTGCGTCTGTAGTGATAGCGGGCTGGTGAATCTCAGGTCTCTCTTTAGCCAGGAAGAGAATGCTCTTGAGATTTTAGATTATCTCAAACACAATGGGCAGCGAAGAAAGCTCGTAGTCAGCCGGCCGAACACTCTCGAGTTCACGGTTGTTGCATATCACGATAATGTTGACATGAATTTAGGCTTCCGGACTGAGATGAGATCTGAAGTTGCCGACTATGACTGTGGCGCAGCGGATCTCATGGCCATCCTGATGGCTGCCAATAGCGCTAGCGAAATCTGCTCATTTTTCCATTCCGTAGCAACGTCTCCGACAACGTTGCTGAGTCCTTTTGTTGCGGCGAGCGATTATTTTATCGTTTGGATGGCCAACAATCGGCAAATTCTGGATGGCGTAGAGGACCGAGATGCAGGAATAACATTGGCCTTGGACTACAACGAAACTGACGGTTTTTTTGCAGAATATTTTCGCAATAGTGTTATAGATTTCCCCTTTGATCGTTGCGGAAAGTGGATTTTGGGCTCTCCGTATGCGTTCACCTTTAGAAAAAATGAGCGCGGCTTTATTGAGATCATAGGCAAAAGTGACCACCAGAGCTTTGGATTGACAAAGCGGCTTCTGGACATGAATGGCGAACCGTGCTTCATTCACTTGGGAGCGTCTATAGAGAGCGCAAGGGATGTGCCTCCCATGAATCTTGAGCAGGGTGCCTCCGTGCTGCCCCTGTTTGAGGATTTATTGATGTGTCTAGTATTGGATGCTGAGCCTGAGATTGCATCGCTGATTTCAGGAAAAGGTTATCTCGAACTTATCTATGTTATGCCCGGAGGTGCCGCGGCAAATTCTCTGCCCACGGTAGACGAACAGTTGGGTATTAAAGCGTTTTATACCGAAATGAAACACAGCACGGTGTTCTACAGCGTTGATAGTGAAATATTCATAAATGCCATTTCAAGAGCTCAAGACAGAAGCACTGAAATGCACTTTGCTTGGGGTATTCTTTCACCTGTCAGATGTAGCTATTCAGACGCCATGGATTCATTGGCACAAAAGTTAACGCATCTTGCACAAGGCCAAAAGATGGTAGATGCGGAAAGCCTTGCTCTTCCCTATATCTGGAGATATGGGATTGAAAAACCAGCTCTGACCGAGACCTCCAAAGTCGCTGCCTTAAAAGCAGTGGCGTATGCAATTGACGATGAAAACGTTAAATCCGGGCGCTATTTTGGATCCGCTGCAAATGATGTGATTAGAAAATTCCAGAAAGCGCTAAGCACGACATTTGAAAATAGGCTAATGCAATTCGATAGAAAGGATTTGCTGAAAAAATTCTACGACATCCTAGCGAATTCATCTCATACCTTCTATGTCAACACGGTTAGGTATGGCTCTTTTTCGAATCTGCAAGATGAAGAAGAGAAGAGGGTTTACGCAACGATTTTTGAACAAAGAGAAGATTCACGGTATGAGATTCGGGCTGCCAGGTTTTCAGTCGAGACGTTGCTTACCCTCTCTTCTCATGGAAGTCGAATCGCTAATTCAGACGAGGTTGCAAAACTTGTAGCTATTGGCGGCCAACTTCTCTCGGCATCTGAAGTTGCTGACATGCTAATGTTTGAGCCTAAGGGAATGGGTGTGGAAATTGCTGAAAACTGCGTCGCCACTTTAATTGAGGATGAAGGAATTCTTGAGGAAGCTCGCGCTCTTAAAAGCCGCCAACTCCGCGATGAGGGTCACGCTGGGTCAAATTCTACGGATGATGCGAAATATATCCAATTGGCTAAAGATGCTTTTGAGGAAGACACGGGCGTATCTTTCAATTGTTTTCTCGATGTTCTCAATAGTCTTGCGCTCGGCTGCCCTTCGAATTTTGAAGGGGATTACGCCTCGTCTAATGTCTTATCTATTGAAAGCTCGTCTTTGGCCAATTTCGTCAAACAAGATCTTTTGAACAACTATACCGATGAAACGATTGGCGATGCTCTTGATTTCCTCACGCTTGATAATGAAAAGTTAAAAGAGATAGACGGCAAGTCATACGATTATCTGCCTTTTGGTAATACAAAAAATCGCTTAAATAGACTTGAGCTGAAGCCCATTATCAATGATGACGGACAGTTTGTGTATTCACCGATTTGCATGGGTCTGCTTAAAGAACGATGGGTTCGTGGCTTAGCGGAAAGATTTTTGCCAGCGAAGCTCGCGTTTCCGTCATTAAATAAAGTTATGGAAAGCTGGAAGCATCTTTATGAAAAGGCGCTTGAATCAGATGTTCAGGATTGCTTTCTTAAGGCTGGGTTCCTACGCAAGCATGTCTATAGAGGAGTTGATCTTTGCAAGAAGGGGGACCATCCGCAATATCTTGGGGATTACGATGGCCTAGCGTATGCCCCAGTAACAGAAACGGTGTGGGTTATCGAGTGTAAAGAATTCGAGAAAATAGAATCCGCTTTTGATTACATGCAGCTTCAGCAGCGATGGTTTGGAAAAGAAGGGAAGCTGCTTAAATATGAGCGGCGGATAAAATATCTGCAGGAACATCTAGTAGAAGTGGCTGCAGATTTGGGCTTCAACCACACTGGAAAACTGCGAATACGCGCTTACCTTGTGAGCAATAAGCTATTCATGAACGTTCTTGGGCAGTCAAATTTTCAAGTTATTACGTTATCCGAACTTGGGTCTCTACTTGAGAATGAAAATGGAGCGTAAATAACCCGGATTCGTAGCCCGTGGGCTTGGTATTCGAATGAGGACAAGCGCCTGGATTGTGTCTCAGCAGCAATATGCGTTACCTAGAAGCGCTAATCTCAGTAGGAATAACATGGAGGGCGCGATAATCCAGTTGCTGTCACTGGTCTTTGGGAGCGCTGCCGTAGTCTTGGTAGCGGACTTGGGCTTGGATGGCGTGGACGCCTTGGTCATGGTCACCGTCGTTTTGGTGCCCGTTGTCGTGGTTGTCTTTAACGTGGAGGCCGCGGGCTTCACTGCAGGATCCGCACCGGGTTGTGCCGCAGCAGGGTCGGTAAAACCGGCAGGCTCACCCGTCCCACCGACAGGCACGTCGTTCCCGTCGGTCTCCCCCGCCGGCGTCGTGGCACCCTCGGGTTCAATCAACACATGCGCAGCCGACAGGTGTCACAAACTACGCGAACACAAGCGATCCGCTCGTGCACGCGACTCCGCTATCGGCACCGATCGCATCAAGCCACGAGACTTCGACGGAAAGCCGACAGCCAGCTGCGCCATCGCCAAGGCCTGCCTTCTGCAGACACACACCATAAACGCGCACGCCCACTCCGGGGCCGGCGCCGATGGCCGCGCCCGCGTAGCCGTTAAGCTCCAGATGGTCGGCATCGGCCCAGGCCCAGCCAGGGCCCGACACGCCAGGCTCGTAGTACGTCGCGCCCGCGATGATGAGGCTCTCCGCGCCCGCGGAATAAGAAGGCCCGCCCAGCAAAACGCATAGGCAGGCAATCGTCATTGCGCAGCAACATTTCCAACAAGATAGAACAAATTGGATGCCATTAGGTTGAAATCCGGATAGTTTTGGTGGTTTCGATATTAAGGGAATTATCGGAACAGCTCATCATGGCTGCCGGTGCGTTCAAAGAAAGCTACCTCTTCGTTTGATGACCATATAACAAGCCAGTCGCCAGAGTTTGCTACGTGACATTCGTTTCGCCCTGCCCAGTTGCCGCTTAGCCTGTGCATATTATGACGTCGCTTTAATATGTCCATTGACTCAGGTGTATTCTATAGCACCAGGTCAATTAGCTTTTGAAGCTCAGATAAATCCCATTTACGGCGCTTTGCTTTTTTCTTTAAATCTCGGGAGAAGGCTGCAGAGAACTCTGCGGTTAACGTGCTCATTGTGCCATCGCAGCAGCGATCAGATCGGCGCCATTGTCAAACCGTCCTTTTTTGCCAGATGCAAGAAAAGCGTCCCCCTCGCGAATGGCCTCAAGGCTTTCGGCATTGGGCTCCTCAGGGGCAAAAGTCAACGGGATGCGATGGGTGTTGACCATTTGCTTGAAGAACGCACGCGTCACGGACGACAAATCAAGTCCATAGTAATCAGCCACTTCCGCCGCCTCGCGTTTGAGGTCGTCGTCAACCCTGATGGTTAATGTTGAGCTTGCCATTTTTAGACCTTCCAATTGCGTGAGTGTACCCTTAGTATAACGCACATACAATAGTAGATTATGTAATTACAAGTAATTAACTATGCATTTGAGTTGTATGGCACGTAAGAATTTGCATGCGCGAAAATAGCAACGCTCCCTTTTCAGAAGCGTTGCCCTCAAAGCTTCAACAGAGTTCTTGTATTGCAGCTAAGTGCGTTGCGCCGCCTCAGCAGCGATATGCGGCGGCTAGAAGCGTTGTTCCAAGCAAGAAAAACGTAAAGGAGGCTGCGATCCAGTTGCTGTCGCCGGTCTTGGGGAGTGTCACAGTGGCAGCCTTGGGCTTGGGGACTTTGGCGACCGTGGTCTTGGTTACTGTCGTTGTTGTCTTGGTTGTTGTGGCCGCGGGTTTCAGCGCGGGATTTGCCGTGGACCCTGCGGTGGGCTGTCCGGCAGCGGGGCCTGCATCGGCGGGAGACTTGTCCGCGCTATCGCCAGGCACATCGACCCCGTCCGTCTCCCCCGCCGGAGGTGTGGCACCCTCGGGCTCAACCACCACACGCGGTGCCACCGCACCAGAGGCATCCACCACGCTACTGGCGCCAAAGGCCCCGCCAGCGGGCGTCACAAACCGTGCGGATGCAAACGACCCGCCCGTGCACGCAACGCCGCCATCGGCACCGGCCGCATCAAGCCAGGAGGCGTCGACGGAAAGCCGGCAGTCGGCCGCGCCATCGCCAAGCCCCGCGTCCTGCAGATACACGCCGTAGGCGCGCACGCCCGCTCCGGACCCGGCGCCCGCGGCAACGATGCGCCCGCCGCCGCGCACGGTCATGTCGCCCGCGATCACGCCGGCGACCGCCTCGTCCGTAATATCGGCCCCGTCCGCCCGGGCATCGACGGTGCAGCCGTCCACCACGAGCGCCTGCGAGACGTGGATCCCGCACTGCGAGCCCGTCGCCGTCAGGGTCCCGGTACCGCGAAGCGTCAGGTTGCCCCACACCTCCATGCCGCACAGCGTGATGTCCGCATCTGGCGCATGCGACTCCGTCACGGAGTTTTGCCCGGTAAGCGTCAGCACCAGGTCGCCTTCGGCGCCGATGGCCTCGCCCGCGTAGCCGTTAAGCTCTAGGTGGTCGGCATCGGTCCAGGTCCAGCCGGGTCCCGACACGCCCGGCTCGTAGTACGTCGCGCCTGCGATGATGAGGCTCTCCGCGCCCGCGGCATAAGAAGGCCCGCCCAGCAAAACGCATAGGCAGGCCATGGCAACAATCGCAATGTAATGACGGCTGGTGTAGGACTCGGCAGCAAACATACCCGCTCCGATCTTCGCAGGAGCCAATAGAATGTGCACCAGAAAATGCCCTGGTAGCAGCAGTTATTAGTTTAACGAGATCTAGCCGCAAACAAAGAAAATGCCCCTAAGCAGCGCCAATAATTAGGTGTAAATCGTTTTGCCAGTCGGTGAAAGGAGGGGCCATCTTGAGACTGAGTGCTTCGCGTGTATGTGGATGATCACATGCTCATCGCAAGACATCTTCTGTGACCTATTCCATGTTGGGCGGGTTGGCGGACTAGCAACGGACGGAGAATGGGGCTGCCATCTGATTTAATTGAAGATGTAACAGCATCAATATCGAACTTAAACAACGGAGAAGCACTAAATCGGAAACTGTTCTTGGCACAGTAATAAAGTAATAATTAGGTTCTTAACGACCAGCTGAAGAGAGCGGCGTCAAATTAATGAGTGAGGCAAAGTATGAAAAGCAGAACCATTGATCCTGAATTCGTGTCGAACAAAGAGTACTTTGACGCGAGCTCGGCTCTAATAGAAAACTTAAAGAAGCGTCGAATGGCTGAAAATAAATCAGTCATACCATTCATGAATGGGGATTTTACAGGGTGGGACCTATATTTAGCAGGAACCTGTGAATACAGTATGCGTATAGTTGACGGCCTAATATCAATGCTCCAAGCGCGTAATTTCGTTTGCGCGGCCCAGCTCCTAAGAGCCCAGATTGGCGTATGTATGAGAACATTGGCGCTTTTGGTATGCGAGGATATTGATGCTTTTATCAAAACTTTTTTAAGTAATGGACAAATACGCAAGCTTAAAGACCGCGATGGTAAAAAGCTAACAGACGCAAGACTAAAGGAGCTATTAAACCAATTTGACCCCACCGTTGCAGACAGCTATGACGAAGCATCAGGGATGACACATTATTCGGCTGCGGTGGTTAACGCTATGGCGATTTCCACTGGTGACGAGGTTGAATTTAATTTAGGAATGATCCCAAACGAAGAAATCAACTTTTCGTTGCTTAATTGCGGAGAGTTATGCATTCGTTACCTGGACTTACATTTATCAATGTTAAAGAAAATCATAGAGTCCGATGAATGGTATTACAGCCGTACAGAGATTGATTAACCTATGAGAATGTGATAAACCAGTTCGCTCGTAAGATGAGTAGGGCGTGGCGTAGCACTAAGTTCAGTATTGGAGACACCTAGGAAATATGGTTAAGACAAGAAAGCCGTGAGCACCGAGGCTCCGTCGGCTTTAGCCTGTCGTAGCCGCCCATTGCGAATCGTTGATCAGCCGTATTACAGATTTCTTGACGCCAGACGGGCTCGCTTCGGTTTGGGCGCTAAACCAACTATCTCGAAACTGCCCATGGCATGCAACGCTCACAACCTGTTTTAGCTTGCTGGCAGCGCCGCCGCTCATTCCAGAACATGATCCCGTTCGTTAGCTTCGATTGTTGGACCCTGGAACAGTCTGTCCTGCTTCGACAGTTCGAGGATACACATTGAATCCTGCGCATCTTGGGGTATCTGCGAAGAGTCAAGTTTCTCCTTGAGCACGGCAATAATAAACTGGCAGTTTATGCCATTTGCTATGTCGACAATTTTCTTCAGGTCTTCACCTTCGACGTTCTCGACGACGTCTTGGACCACGAATCGAGGCGCCTCTATCCTGTTGGCGATTGCGAACTCCTGATACGATAGGTCATAGACCGCCAAAAGGGACTTGCGCGTGCCGGTGCTTGATCCGTTGAGGTCGGTTATGGCCACCGGGAACTTATTCGTAGCGGTCGAATAAGTCAATATGGGCCTCTCCCCGTTAACGTCGTTTGCCATTTGTGTGAAGTAGCTATTGAAGGAGTTCATCATGTCCTGATGGCTCGAGACTGAGGACTCTCGTTCCTCACCGCCCTCGGAGAGATTTGCAATTTGACTTTCCAGCGTCTTTATACGTTTGTCGTAGCCATGCAACGTGCTAAGAACCTCGGAGTTTCTGCCCATCTCTTGGCGCAGGCGCATGCACTCTTCAAGAAGAGCTTCGTACTCGGTCATCGCCTCGCCATCAAGGAGCGAGAGATAGCGCGAGTTCTCAGCCGAGAAGTCTAAGAGCTTGGCCTGGACGCTTGCTCTTTCTAATTCAAGTTCAGCTCCGACCTCCAGGAAGTAGGCTATCTCGTTCTCGCAAAGCGCACGATTGAACTCGACCATGTCTTCAAACGTCTTATTCACCGAGGGAATCAGGAAGCATACCTCATCGTAGAAGTTACGCGAAAGCGATAGGTCTGCCTGCTTTGCCACTTCCTTTTTTGCACGCTCGATTGACTCGGCGTTGCGCCTCATCTTGAATTCAATCTCGGCCAAATCGGAGCGGAGTTCGGCATACAGGCTCCTTGCTTCCTCGATTGCATCCCTGTTTGCCTTGAACTCATCGGCATCAAGAATATCGTCAAGCCTGGACTCTACGCGCTGGCACTCGCGCTCCAGTGCCACGCCCACTTGAGCAAGTTGCTCCTCGTCGACGATGTCGGCAAGGCGCCTGTACTGCTTGGAAGATTCCTTAAGCTTGTTTAACTCCCTGTTAAGTTCCGCTAACCTTGCGTCAAGCTCAGAGTCCGAGATGTCGAATAGGTAATTGTAGACAGCCCTATAATCGGCGATAGAGGCCCTAGGCAACGTTCTAAGGAATGAATAATCGTCCCCGCTTAGTGAAACGCGAACGAAGGATTTGATGAGTTGGCGGAACGTGGGCCTACTAGAGCCCACTGCAAATAGGTTATCACCTAACAGCTCCCTGTATTTGGTCGCACTTACTTTCTCGCCGTCGAAGAAATACCGACCTCTCGGGAATAGCTCCACCATAAGCTCGACGCTATGGTTAGAAGGCATCTCGAGTGAGTTCACGAGGGTCATTTCGCCTACAACACGCTTTTCCTTGATGATGTCTCGCAACTCTTCATTGACGCTATTCGTCTCATCGTCCTTGTAGAGGCGGTCTCTACCGTTTGCACCGAGCAGCACGTCTATAAGCTTGAGGAACGTCGTCTTGCCAACCTTGTTATGTCTGTCTGATTCGAAAGCATCGACGATTAGGTTGGCCCCTTTGTGGAATACGATCTCACGCATGACACGACCATTTGTTGAATTCCGAAGTCTAACCGACCCTATGAACACGGAGCCTCCCCTCCTCTGTAGCCTCCACGCCTGCAACGAGGAACAAGAAATCGATGGCCATTAGAAAGAACTCGTAGGGAACCGCACCGCATCGTGCGGAATCGCAGATCCATCTGTATAAGTCGATCGATCCAGTTTCACCTGCAACGGAAATCCTCGAGTACGCCATAGCGGCAATGTAGTACACCGTCTTCACGGGGTCATTGTTCCTATCGATGAGAAGCACGACTCCCTATCCCTCTTCCCTTTCAGGTTTCACCAACACGATGCACCGCGAGACCCCACATGCCACAAGCGCTATGCAAAAGCTCTCGACGTCCTCCGTAGAATGGGTGTGAGCATCGTACTCCATATCATGTACGAGAGCATCCACGAGACGCTCTTTTATAGCGTCAAGCTGCGCATCCCCATTACCGACAACGAGTTCGCCGTCATCGTCGTAATCGGCAACGTCGTAGAATAAGTCGCCGAGTTTCTTAATTATCTTTTCGCTGTCGGGGAATTCCTTCATGGCTTCGCGAACCATGGCGTAATCGCCCGAATGGTTGCGTATAACATTCATGTATTTGCTTGCGTTGTTGAAACGTAATTTTTCATTCATGCGAATGGGGGCATCGAGCGAGAGCTCTGAATCAGCTTGCAGCGGCCCATTGTAAACGAGGGCGAGCAGATCATGTACCACGCTGTGGGTGAGCCCTTCCCTGTCGCAATGCCATACCATGATATTCTGGGTGTTGTTGTCACCCACGATTTGACCCGTCCCAACCCCCAACGAAGAAAGCTCGGTTGAACGAGAGTTACCAATTTGCATGCAGGTTCGCCTTGTTCTCCGAGCCCATGATTTGGCCGTTGCCGATACCGGAGGCATTCATAGTACTGCTCTGGAAAGAATCCCGCATCTTCTTGATATCTGACTTGACGGAGAGAGATATGACGGTAGCGACAATCGACACGACTGAGGCAACTATCCCAAGGATAAGGTTTAGCGTTTCCATTCTTTGACGATCCTTTTAGCCAAATGGGTCAAGCCTTACTTGCCTTCATGATGGGAGTTTCGGCGAGGACAAAAACGAACTCGCAGCCTCACATATTCGGCAGATGACAGGCCCTGCTTTTCACCAAGCATGTTAATCTTTGTTGACGAATTTCACAACTATAGCCAAGGCGCAGAGAAAAGTTGCGACGGTGGCAATCCTGCGTTTCCAATCCCACATGACAGCTAGGTCGCGCCTGATATACCCTTCGTCGATAGTGTCGGTGACGACCTAGGGAGCAGGGACTGATCTCATAACTGCCTTAGCGCTTGATAATTACTAAATCGGACAGCTTGGATATCGGGTGTTGATTCGGGGACCGCAAGGTCCCCGAATGCTATGCTCTTCCCAGCCAAACAGAGAATTTGCCCGAGCGCCCACCTGGTTTTTTGTTTGGCGACAATCCCTCCGGGTGGGCGTTCGGACGGATGGGGCAGATCCATATGGGAAGCGCGAACCCCTTTAGGGCGCTCGTGGCGGGCCTGACCTCCGACGACTTCCTGATGCTCAGAGAAGACGTCGACGAGAGGCACTGCCGCGACGAGGTCGGTGTCGGCACGCTCGCCGAGGCCGCAGCAGCCTATCGACCGGACCAGAAATGCCCGGGGTGCGGCGCTCTCGGCGCCCGGAGGGACGGCTCTATCGCTGTCGGCGTTCCGAAGTGGCGCTGCCGCTGCTGCGGTAGGAGGCTCAACTCCCTCACGGGCACCGTCCTCGAACACTGCCTGAACGCCGCTCCCCGTCTGGGTCTCCTTCATCATGCTCATGCGCCCCATCGTCCCCGTCGAGTGCGCGGCCGAGCTGTGCGGCGTCAGCCACAAGACGGACTTCGAGTGGCGGTACCGCGCGCTCGCCACGATAACCGGCTGCCAGGACCGGTTTGTACTGTGCGACACCTTCTGGATTGACGAGACCCACATGAACGACACAGACCCCTCCAAGGGTTACGAACAGGTGCATAAGCGTGGTCTATCCCGACAAAAGCCGTTCGTCTGAGTCGCCTTCGATGTCCATAAGAACCCTGTCGCGGTCGTCCTCGGCCACGGGAAGCCCAGCTCGGCGCGCGCAAGGAAAGCCATGGGCATCAGAATGTTGCCCGGGTCGCTGTCCATCCACGACCTTGAGTAGGCGCACAACGCGTTGGTCAGGGACGGCGGGCTCGAGAGCAAGGCACACAGGGCCGACGTGAACGACCCGGTCTACCTAGAGCGGATGGAGATGGCGAACGACCTGTGCTCTTGGCTCAAGCGCTACCTTTGGCGCTTCACGGGGATGTCGCCGCGGAACCTGCAGGCCTAGCTCGACTGGTACGTCTACCCCTTCCGGGTCAACCAGGCCAGGGACAGATGGAACCCGACCGAAAGGGCGGTGCGCCATATCCCGATAGCCGACGCGACTTACCGCAGCTTGGGGTAGGTGCGGTAAGTCGCGTTATCTAACCCATTGCATTACTAATCATCCCGTAATCCATCAATTCACCCAGCACCACATGGGGCCTGTTAATTTTATTTGGTGCTGAATCGCACCTCGTATGTTTTGCTGACATAGAGTCTTGTATGAATCGGCAAGAGCATTTTCTTTCTCAAAGAGATCTTTCCGTTGATCGGGCTCATGTAACTTTTCAGAAGACTGTTCAAGCGTCCATTGATATTCCCTTGCATTCTGGAGCATCTTAGTAAATAGAATCTGATACTGATACATTGAAAGCAAAAGGGATTGATAAGCTTCTATGAATTCGGCAATTGCCTCTCCACTCTTTCCCTTGAAGCAAAATCTCGCCTCCATGGCGAGCGATCTCATTTCATCAAGTTTTAAATGCAATTTGAGTTGAAGGTCGGCATCTAACACCTTATTAATTGAGGCTGAAATTGATTGCAGGTACGTGGTGTTAGTCAGCCATACAAATAGTAGGTCGATAGCCATTTGCGGTTCGTCATCATGTTCCAAGTTCTTCGCGTTTTTTGCGTAAACACTTATGAATTTATCGACGGTTATCCATATATTTAAACGTCGATTGAATAGAGACTGTTTATTACTGAGACGAGCTTGGTAACAAGAAATGAGCAATGCGATGATTGCCACAATCGCTGAGATGTACTCAGGTAGATTCCTTAGGTCCATTGTCTCCTCCTCCCTTGACACGTACTGCAGTGGATGATGTCTCCAGTTAAACAGTTGTCCACTTACACCTTCATCCTTGAAGTTCATCTGGAACAGCTTTCGAGTCTAATTTCAGTATTGGCCCTATTCTTGTTGCCACGGTTACTAACAATCGGTAATGAAAGCCGGCGTATCTTGCCATAGACAAACGCGGGGATATCTTTGGGTTACGCGTGGTTGTCGACTCAAGAAAGTTCAATCGAGCTCTCTGCAACCTCAATACCGGGTGCGTATTTCTCTATCAACGCGTTCAGAATCACGCGGTTGCCAGGTGTCATTTTTGGAGAAGAAACGATCTTCATTGATGAAAAAGCTTCATCGGAGATAGCAAGATCGTAAAAGGGCGGGATTCCGGGGTCGCATTTATCGAGCACGACATCAGTTGCTCTGAGAATCTGATCTAACCGAACGTTTATTACGGAATCGATACCTATGGGAACAGCCGTCAAGATATAGCGCCATTCTTTCTGATACGACCATGCAGTTGTTTTGTGAACTCCAAGTGCATTTAAATCAGCTACGAGTCCGCCGTTTTCAAATACGTTAATTACCTTTGGAAACAAAAGAGACTCATCATTTGTGTATTCAACCTCATGAAGAATCTCACGATCACGAGCCGTTTCAAAAAAGTGGTAATTCTTATCCCAAAAGTCCTCGAGGGGCAGATGAAGGCCATCAAATGAACCACCAGGGGCGTTCAAAACCGCTTCACTTGATAACATATGGAGGCTCTCATTTGAAACAGAATACTGCTTAAACGGATAGCTCTTCATCTGGATTCTTACTCCACATTCAGCTCCAGCATACTCGCGCCACATGGGGATGCTCTCCTCATCAGAAGAGGTCCAACAACTGACGAGTTTCATTTTTCCAAGATTTTGAGAGTCTGCTGAACGCTGTTCTTGTGGGTCGTCAACCTTATCTAACCGGCTGAACCTGATAGTTCGATTATGCAGAATCAAGGCCAGCGTATCTAGGCTTGCATAATGATAGAGAACGGCGGGTGCTTCCATGTTTGGCTCCTAGCTATAACAATGAGTCCATATCACTGTTCATCAAAATTTATAGACGCGATCGTCGACGCTCCAATGCCAATTAAGGCGGCGCACCTTAATCCTTGCCTTGCGAGTGCAAACGCGGAGATGGCCAGAGATGACCGTCGCTGGCATATCGCTTTCACACCCACAGCTCGATGATTGACGCACATGTGCACCACGATTTACGCCGTGCATGCACATCAGCGTTAAGCCCAATCGTTACCACAGCCCACTTCCAATGAAATGGAATAAGACACTACGAAATACCATAATTTCCCGAGCCATCAAAATGCAATCGCGAACCATTTCAAGCAAATAGGTGTTGCCTCGAGAATCGTTGGTCCCATCCTCACGCAAAGTGCGAATGAATTGAGTCGCGCAGTCGAAATCCGTCCGATTATGACTAAATGCATTGCGCAGAACGGGATTCCAACACTGCTTGATAAGGCCAGTAAATGAGCCCGTACCGACAGCGTTGAATCGCTTTGCCTTAGGGGCTACAGAAAGTTTGTCGAACGACTTTGCACCTAGGTCTACGCCTTTGGGCATGACATCGAACGCCCCGTTACATTCGATGTTGTCGAGCCCGATAAGCAGAACAAGCAGGCTGCCAATAAGCTCATATTCCCGACAATAAAGCTTCTCAATATCACTAGGAGTGCAGCAGAACGTACCGTACTTTTCCAAGTCATAGGCGTCTCCCGCCATAAGAAAAGTAAAACCGTTGAGGAGAACCGGATAAGATTCGGCTACGGAATCAAGAACTTCGTTGATTTCAGCAAGCAGCGACTTGGCAGTCATATTGGTTTTAAGGTAGTAACCTGCTAGGCCGGAAAGCGCCTCTGCCTCTAGACCAGAAACGAGTTTTTCGCATTCAACAGCGCGCTCATGCGCGTCGCTCCCTGCAATCATGGGGAGACCGAGCCAAGACATTCTCGCGATTCGGCTCAGCAAGGAAAAGTGTCGATTGTCCTCGCCTAACAGTTTGCGCTCGAATTCCGAAAGAACCTTATCCGCATAATCGTCATGCCCATCGCAATACAGTTGAAGAGCGGTCCTCAGGGTAGGCCAGTCTTCGCGGTAATAATGAAGACAATAAACCATATCGCTCACGTACTCGCTGAGTTCATCAAACGGAATCAGCCCAGAGGCTCTGATAAAGGGGCTTGTCATGCAGGCACAATTTTCTACAGATAATTTATATGACGGAAGCTCACCAGATAACTCCACCATAACTCTGGCGCAATCTAAATCTCCACCCATGGAGGCTACCGTGCCAGGGTCGAGATTAAAATCAATCAAAGCGCAGCTCGGGTCAAGGTGAACCGCTCCGTCGATGCGGTTCCGGCACTGCGGACACAAGTATCTAACCGGATAGTCATTAACAAATCCAGCCTGGACGCGCACACGATGCACGCATCCACATACTCCGCAAGTGACAAAGAAGTTCTTAACCACAAAGACCCCTATTCAACCTCGCTGATCGCGCGAATCAGAATTAATCATCCGATGTTAAATCTGATGCAAAGGCTATAGAAGAGAATTACTAAATCTCCTCGTATCTCCCGCGAACATTCTCGAAATCATGCTGTCATCCTTATTCTGATCGCGTCGGAAATGTTGGTGTAAGGGCGGCACCCCAGCGCCCGTTTAACGAAGAACGGCCTTCGTCCTAGAATCTGAAATCACCACAACAACAGGTTCTAGGAAAGGACGATGACCGCTATGGAAATCTTATCAGACCCGACGCCGGACATGCTCGTCATGCCCCGTTTCGACGACGGCGCCATCGACATGCAGGAGCTGCTTCGCAGGCTCGCCAAGCAGGTCGTGAACGCCGTGATGGACGCCGAGGCCGACCAGCTGTGCGGTGGCGGGGCGAACAGCCGAAACGGCTACCGGGAGAGGGTCCTCGCCACCTGCGTCGGCACGCTGACGCTGCGCATCCCGAAGCTCCGCACCGGCAGCTTCTTCCCGGACGACGCGCTCGAGCGCTACCAGCGCGTGGACTGCGCCCTCGTCGCCGCCGTCGCCGAGATGTACGCCACCGGCACGAGCACCCGCAAGGTGCAGAGGGTGGCCGAGAAGATGGGCGTCTCCAGACTCTCGAAGGACCAGGTGAGCGCCATCGCCTCGAGCCTGGACGCAGACATCGAGGAGCTCCGCGCAAGGCCCCTCGACGGCTCGCCGGTGCCCTACGTCTGGCTCGATGCGACCTACGTCAAGTGCCGCCGCGAGGGGCGCGTCGCCTCCACCGCCGTGGTCACCGCCATCGGCTGCGATGCGGACGGCTGGAGGCGCGTCCTGGGCGTCGACGTGGTGGACACCGAGTCATACGTCTCGTGGCCCGCCTTCCTCAGGAAGCTCCGCGACCGCGGCGTTGGCGGCGTGGAGCTCGTCGTCTCGGACGCCCACCCGGGTCTCGTCCGCGCGCTCGGCGAGGTCTTCCAGGGCGCCGCATGGCAGCGCTGCGCCGTCCACCTCATGCGCGGCTGCATGCGTGAGGCGGGCTCCCGGCGGCCGAGGCGCCGCGTGGGCAGGATCGTCTCGCAGGTGTTCCGCGGGCGCGGCGCCGCCACCGTGACCGCCATGTACCACGCGGTGTGCGACATGCTGGAAGGGTGCTGCCCGAGGGTGGCGGCGATCCTCGAGGAGGCCGAGCCGGACGCCCTGGCATAGCTCGACTTTCCGCCGTCGCACTGGAAGCGCCTGCGCGCCAACAACGTCCAGGAACGGACGAACCGCGAGATAAAGCGCAGATCGAGGGTGGTGCAGGCGTTCCCCTCGACGGCATCGCTGGCGCGTCTGGCCGGCGCGGTCATGTGCGAGCAGGACGAGATGTGGCAGGAGTCGAGGTACTTCTCGGAGGCAAAGATGGGCGGGCTCTACGACGAGGGCCGCACGCGCGGGATCGACGGGACGGTCGACTGGGCGCGGCTGGAGGCGGAGGCCAGGAAGATGATCGAATCGGGCCTCGAGCTTGCGGACAGGATCGAGGCGGCATAGGATATCAACCGTGTTCCAGGTTCCAGGACGCCGAGCCGACTCGCTTCTGATCGGGCGCTACACCAACTTTCGCGACACTACCGTCTCTGCTGAAAAACTGATGGACCTGCCAATAGATTTTGCTCTTGATATAAGGAAATTCAGATTGTTAGTTACGTTAAAAACAGTGCAGATACTCGTGAACTATCGCTGTCGAATCAGTCCTTTCACTATGACAAGAGTTATGCAGCGCTTGCGGCGAACTATGGGATACCTTCTAGAAGGGGGAATGACCGCTTTCCCAGTTGATGACTAGGCGATGATAAATCGGAAATATCATAGAGCATAGAATGATAGGAAGAGATCTTTCAATAGAGGTAGGGGTGCCTCAGCTTTTGCCGAGACACCCCTACTGAATGACAGCTGAAGCATCTTGAATTAGGTTCAGGTCATCGACACTCTCTACCATCGCATGACATTATCGAAAATGCCAACGAATATCATTGTGCTCTGTATTGTTTATTAGTAAAAAACTAAAGGCGAAAGCTATCATGCAACTTCTAGATACTTTACGCTCTCGCCGCGTTCGAATGCGCCTATAACTTCACAGGTGGCTTTGGTGATATCGCGATCAATGCCGCCTTCGCGGCGAAGTGCCTCTTCACCTGTGATGCCCTTTTCGACATCGGCGATCATTCTTAGGAAAGAAACCCATTCAAAGCGAATACCTTCCCCGTCTAGCTGATAGAAATAACGTCTGTTATCGGCTGGGTTCTCGTAACGGATTTCGAAATAATCAGTCTTCCACCAGGGCGCAGGAACATATATGTAGCCCTTTGTGCCCGATACAACTAGACTGCCCTCAGACTTAGCGCCTGAGCCGACCTTTGCTGTTGCCACGGCGTTTGGAAACTCAACGTCAAGCCTCGAGAACTCATCGAAAGTCTTGTCGTGTTTCTCGCACAAGGACGAAATGCGCACCGAGTTAGGTTTAGTACCTAGTATCTGGAAGATTGGCAATAAGGCCGTCGGCCCCCATGCCGTCATGCTGCTCCAAGCAGTGTCGCGACGCGTATCAAAAGGAGCGCGATTGGTCTTAAGATTGGTTATAGTGGCATCGACCGAAACGACCTCACCAATACGTCCACCGGTGACCAACAACAGCATGCGTGCGTAGGCGGTTGAGTATGCCGTGCGCAGCGAGTCCATCAACACAAGGCCTCGGTCGTCGGCTAATGCGAAAAGCTCGCTGCATTCCTTAGCGCTCTTTGCGATAGGCGCTTCGCACATCACATGCTTGCCGGCATTTAAGGCTCGTTTCACCTGTTCATAATGCCGATCAGGATGCGAGTGAATATACACAATGTCAACCGCATTTAATAACTTACCGTAATCATCCGTTACAAGCTTGGCTCCGAGTGGACCCTCATCTAGCAAGCTGCGATCTTCAACACAAATGCCGACAACCTCGAGACCATTTACCAAACCGCATTCAGTAAAAACGCGATTCATATAGTCGGTATATCCAACTAAACCGCAGCGTAGTTTAACTGAACTTCGGATTTCCGTAGAAGAGACACCACTGGTGCGCTCGAGGTACACAACTTTGCAGTACTCATTCAGATAATCGAATTGGCCCTCCCAATCTGATCCCACAGTAAAGATATCGACTCCATAGCGCTTGATGTCGTCGATTTTCTGGCCTTCGTACTCTTCGACGACAATCTTGTCCGCAAGCCCGGTTGAACGCACTGCTGCAATACGCTCTTCAAGCGATTGTTGAACGTTAATCTTGCCGCGTTGTTTGTCAAAGTCATCCGACGTAACGCCAACGATTAGATAGTCACCTAAGGCCTTAGCACGCTCCAACAGGCGGACATGCCCGTGATGAAGATGGTCGTAGGTTCCGTAGGTAATGACCTTAGTCATGGCTAGGCCTTGTCCAACTCAATCAGCGCTTCCATGAATCGCTCCATCGAACGCTTAGGACCAGTGGTAACCCTCAGGCAGCTGCCAAAAGCGCCAATACCGTCATATTCCTTAATGAGGATGCCCTTCTCGGCCTTCATACGGCGAACGATTTCAGAAGCATCGCTAAACGGCTTAATGAACATAAAATTGCCTTCGCTGCTTCGATATTCATAGCCATTACTGTCAAGTTGCTCAACGAGCCACTGCTTGCCGGCAAGCTGATTCTCGATCATGGAATCGAGCATGCCTTCGGTTTCCATGATTTTCTTTGCGAAGAGCATGGCAAACATATTTACATTGTGGGGAGTATTCAGCTTCTGTACGAGGGAAACTCCCTCAGGCCATCCTGCTACATAGCCTAAACGAGCTCCAGCAAGCGAGAATAGCTTCGAGAAAGTACGAGTTACAAATACATGTTCATGGGTAAGGGCGTAATTAATGGAAGTCTCGGGGCAGAAATAATGGTATGCCTCGTCAACGAGGACAGTAATCTGACGGCGTTCCGCTTCCTCGAAAAAGCGCGTCATCTCGGTCTCGCTCCAAGCATTGCCCATGGGGTTATTCGGATTAACAAGAATTAGCAGCTGCGTGTCATCGCTGATTTTGGAAATCACATCATCAACCGTGATGGTTAGGTCATCCCTGTAAGGAACCGGCACAAAATTGCGCCCATACATCTTCGAGTACACTTCGAACATCGCATAAGAGGGCGATACACAAACGATCTCGCCGCTAGGTGCAGTGAAGGCCTCAATGATGTTGCGAATACCCTCGGAAGACCCGTTAACAAGCGACAGATGCTCGATGTCCGTACCAAGTCTTCCAGCAAGGAATTCAGTAAACTCAAGTGTCTCCGGGTACTGGGCTACCATTTCAGGCGTCACCCCCGAAAGAACCCCGTCGATGAACTCTTGAGATAGTCCCTCGGGGTTCTCGTTCAGATCAAGTCTGAGGTAACCCTCGCGCTTGTTCTGGTCAAAGATGCGATGAAGGTTCACGAGCCTCTCGTTAACGTAGTACACACTTACTCCTTTGTTTTAAGGTCATGAATTTTAAAGCTTCAAGAAAACCCATTGAAATCGTACGCTCAATAAAATCTGCACATACTGGCCAAGACGGGCAAGGAAGGGAATCACTCCAGATCATCCGCAGCCAGAATCCATCCTTTGAACAGCCTCAGATCCTCGGCCGTCGTGATCTTGATGTTCGCGGTCGAGCCCTTGGAGAACCATACGCGCTCCCCCATCGCGAACATCAGGCTCGTGGTGTGCGGTTCCACCTTCTCCAGAAGCCCGCGGCGGGCGCCCTCCTCGTAGACCCACTTGGCGTATCCGTAGCGCAGCGCCTGCGGGGAGTTCAGGCACATAACCTCGTCGCGGTCCACGAACCCGCTCGTTCCCTCGCCGTCGCCCGGGGTCGCGGTCAGGTACACCTGGCTGTGCGCGGGGCTGGCGTTGCCGTGCAGCCCGCAGACGCGTATCGCGTCGGAGATGACCTCGTCGGAGACGAACGGGCTGGCGCCGTAGTGGACGAGCACCTGGTCGTCGTCGGAGATCTCGCCCTCGAGGTTCCTGAGGCCGCTGATGACGGAGTCCTGGAACTCCCTGCCGCCCTCGGCCACCCAACGGACCTTGTCGAAGCCGCCGGCGTCGCAGATGGCGCGCAGCTCGTCCTCGTAGCCCTTGCGGCAGACCACCTCTATCGCGTCGACCTCGGGGTGGTTCTGGAACCTCTCGATGGTGTAGGACAGCACGGGGCGCCCCAGGACCTCTATGAACTGCTTGGGCACGTCGGCGCCCACCCGGGTGCCGCGGCCGCCTGCTAGTATTATCGCTACGTTCATCTCTAATTATCTCCATACATCTCGAGTGCAAGCGGGAGGTAGAGGTTGAGGGCGCGCCAGCTCCGCAGCATGAAGAAGCCGTCCTCGCCCAGCGTGTCCTTGAACAGGCACCAGCACACCCAGTACCAGGAGCACAGCGCGAACACGCCGTAGGCGTGGCGCCTCTCCCCGGGGCTCGGCTCGCGACCGAAGTACAGCGCCAGGATCTCGTCGCCCTTCTCGCGCGAGAGCCCGTCGCGCACCACCATGGTCGCCAGGTCGTTCATCGGGTCGTTCATGCCAGCGTACTCCCAGTCGATCATGCACAGGCCCCCGTCGCCGACGATCCAGTTGACCGCGTACGTGTCGTTGTGGCAGAGCACCTTCGGCCACTCGTCGAGCTCCACGTGGTGCCAAACCCGGCCCAGGCGGCGCCTCAGGCCGGCGAGGCGCCCCACGGCCTCGCCCTTCCTCGGGGAGGCGAGCTCGAGCAGGCGGTCGCCCTCGGAGAGGAGGTCGACCGCGAGCGCGCAGGAGGCGCCGCTCTCGTGGAACGCGCGGATTTGCCCCACGCCCGCCGCGAGGTCCGCGGGGTCCTCGTAGTCGAAGGACCGCGACGAGGGCACGAAGCGCGAGAGCTTCCAGCCCTCGGGGCTGATGTCGATGACGGAGGGGTCGATGCCCAGCTCCATAGCCGTGCGCTCGGCCACCACCTCGGCGTCGCGGTCGACCAGGGCGGAAGAGCTCACGCCCGGGTGCCTGTTGACGTACTTCTGGTGCCTGAGGTGGAACGAGAACGAGACGTTCGTCAGGCCCGCGTTCAGCGGCTTGATGTGGGTTATTTCCTCGGGCGCGCACGAGAGCAGGCGGCAGATGTTGGCGATTGCGGCGGGGCTCACGTTCGCGAGCACGCCGTCCTCGCCGAGCTCCTCCATGCTGTCGAACTCGAGCATGCCCTCGGGGGCGTCGACGGCGAAGAGCGGCAGCTCGTCGGCATGCCGGCCCCAGAACTGCTCCCACAGGAGGCCCTTGACGCCGATGTACCCGCGCTCGCGGTCGTAGAGCCCGAAGAACCGCTCCGCCCACTCGGGCGCGATATATGCCGCGCCCACCATGCAAGTGCCCGAGGGGGCTCCGCAGCGGAGGTTCGCCAGCCGCCCGTCGTCGCAGACGTCCGCGACGAGCTCGCGCGTGGCGTCTTCCTGCTCGCGCGCCATGCGCACGGAGCGGTCCCCGCCGCCGAAGCCGACGAACGGGTTCTCAGCGTACCAGTGGTCGGCGCAGCACAGGAAGGAGCCGCCCAGGCGGTCGCGAACGATGTCCAGGCTCGAGAGGTTCGACTCGTCTGCCCAGCGGGTGCTCACCACCAGGTCGACGCCGAACCTGTCCTCGAGATAGAAGAATTGCTCCTTCTCGTAGCCCACAACCACTGTGATGTCCTCGACGCCAGCTTCACGAAGCTGGCGGATTTGCCGCTCGATGAGTACCTCGCCCTTATATTCGAAAAGCCCCTTGGGCTTGTCGTACAGCGGCGGGAAAAACTGGGACGACTTGCCGGCAGCAAGGATAATGGACTTGTTGATCTTAACCACGACCAATCACCTCTTCAACGGTCACACCCGGGATAGCCAAGGAATTGATGATTTTGGCAATCGCCTCGTCGCCGCGCCCGTCGTCCTCTAGACCGATCATCTTTGAAAATCGCTCAACATCACGCTTGTGCTCGTCTTCGCTATATCTCAGGATTTCCGAAAGCAGCTCCTCCTCATTTTGAGCAACGGGGAAAGGGCGATCCTGCAGGGAGTAATAGAAGCCTCTGTCATCGCTATAAGAAGCAACATCAGGGGCATAAATGAATCCAGGCCTGCCCGTAAGCATAAAATCCTCCATGATAGATGAGTAATCGGTCAGAAGCACATCCGTAGCTGAAAGAAGCTCCTGGGCGTCTTTGTAGAAGCTGGCATCTGTATACTTTTGCAAGAAATCGGGCCTGTGCAATTTTGCAATATTCGGATGCAAGCGATAAGCAAATGTAAACTTACGTCCGAACCTTTCGCTTAGCGCATGAATTAAAGCATCATAGTTAAAGCGGTAGGCATCCATCTCTTCGTTACGCCTGAAAGTGGGAGCATAGACGCAAAGTAATTCATCCTCAGGAATTCCCAGAATATTACGGACTTTTCTTCGAGCTATGTCATCACCTAGAACCAAAGGCCTGTTCCTGGGATTACCGCACCTAACAATAGGCCCGCTGTACCAAAACGCCCTCCGATAGACATCCTCATAGAGGCGATTGTCTGCGAACATCAGGTCCGTATCATTTCCATCTCGCTTGGCATCGCGAACATATTCATAGGGAAGGTGCTCGGCAACGTCCCCCTCAACGCGTTTAGGCGAAAGATAAGCATGCCAGGTCTGAATGTAGATTTGATCTTTCCTTTTTGGAACGTACTTCGATCGACGGCAATTGTCTATCCAGAATCTTGCAGTCGACAACTCGTAACGAGCTTGATGGCTCCCGTAGGCAACTTGGCGAACGTAAGAAGGAATATCGTCTTGAGGTTCGTTCAATAGAAGAACGAGGTCGAATTTACCAGGATAAAGTCTATTCAACGCCTCGGAAATATATTTCGGATTGCATAAGTAGCCACGGCCCATGTTGCATATAAGAACTACTTTTCGATAATCGATCTCAGCCTTGCGAGAAAGTCGAACTCCGTCGAGCCGTTTCGGTGCCTCGGGAATATCTTTAATACTAAACCAAATTGGCTTAGCCGTATTTTTTATGACTTCAGTTAAAGGCATTACCATCACCTAACTCCTTTTATCGAAAACAACTTCTTCATCACATCGGCAAGGTCCTTCGCGTAGAGAACTAGGACGGCGATAAAAAGTGCGAACAAGAGCGCATACATACCTATCTCATCAGTAATTAAAAGAAGGGTGAGGGACTGAGCTATCAAAAGAGCGTAAGTAGCGACATCGCGCACGAGATTGATGCGGATCCTCACGTAGCACTTGGCACGAACGAGTCTGAGAATCCAAACTTCCACATAGCAAATAGTTGTGGAAATAGCGGCTGCCATAGGACCAAAGAAAGGAACGAAAATGAGGTTCAGCACAAGATTGGTGATAGCTCCGGCAGCAGAAGATGTTGCAAAGCTCTTGGTGTCTTTCACAGCGGTGAAAAAACCGCCGAGATAGTTTGAGAGAGCGCCGAAGATAATCGCAATCGTCAGCCAGGGGACGTACTGCCAAGCAACGAAAAAATCGTTCGCATAAAGAAAGCGGGCAAACACCTTATCTAAAACGATGATCGCAGAACAGACAATGGTGAGCATACAGTTGTATATTGAATACGTCTGGGCAAAGAACCCATTGCTGTCATCAGGGTCGTAGTCTTTTACGACCGAGAGGGTCCAGGCTTGACTGAAGATATTTTGTAAGATGCTCAGAATCGAAGGAATCTTGGAGGCGACTGAGTAGATACCATTTGCCGCCAAGCCACAGAAGAATATGACAACGTAGCGGTCAGAGACACTTGTCACCCACCAGGCAATGCTGTTGGCAGCAAGTGGGAGCGAATAGACAATAAGCTCTTTAGTCTCTACTTTATATGCAGAAAAGAGCCGTATATGTTTTAGGATTCCCGTCTTGATAACAAGGAAAATAAATTGACTAAGTGGGCCAAGGATATTTGCAAGAAAATAGCCATCAAGCCCCATGTTAAGGGGAACGAGCAAGACGACGTTAAGCAGAATCGTAATGAACGATCCGAGGACACCAGAGATGGATAAATCGGCAATTTTATCAACTCCACGCGCATAAAAGAGCAATAGTCCTGAAAAGGCCTGCGACGCGAACATCAATAGAAAGTAAAAAGAATACAAAGGAGTGAGCTCAAATAGGGCAGTCCGGTTAACGATTAACAGCCCCACCATTACGAGAGCGGTTCCTAAGAGGGTGCACCTGAATCCAACCGTCGCAACGCCATCTTTGTCATAGTCCCTATCCAAAGAGAATCTAAGCACGCCCTCTTGAATATTTAAAGTAACAATTGGCAGTAGAACCCCGACAGTTGTATAGAAGACGTCATAGGTACCGTACTCTCCAGTCGTTAGGACGCTTGTATATAACGGAACCAGGAAAAAACTCAGCAATTTGGTAGCAAAATTACTGATTGTGAGAAGCCCAACGTTTTTTAACAGATATTTATACCGTCCCATTTTCGCCCCCCTCTTCTAAAGAGGAGCGTGATTTCAACCATACAACCATGGGGATTGCGGCGAACAAGAGCTGCGACCCGTAATAAATATCGACGTTGTCCGTAAAAAATAGGACGAACATGAATAAGGTGATCAGAACATACGCGTTGAAGGTTTCCTCGCCGCACACCTTGTGAATCCAAGCCGGGAGATAGACAAGAAAATATCCGAGCCAGCAAAGAAATCCGAAAAAACCAATTTCATAGTAATACTTAAGGATGTCGCAATGGACTCCACCGACATGCAGGTAAGAATAAGTTGTCGTAAACAAATGCGTAAGCGAGTTGACACCCGCACCGATATAGAGAGGGCTAAACACACTATTGTCAACGGTGACCTGCCAATAGTAATTTCTACCCATTACATTTAGAGAGTGACCCGACATCCAGCTAGAGATGAAGCCGTTATACAACAGCACGACAAAGACGAAACAGCAGACTGCCAGCAAAAACAAACCAGCCGAGTAAATCTGCGCCCCGGCTTTCTTCCCTAAATGACTATGAATAACGTGGGCCACAACAACCACGACGATCGCAAGAAGGACAATTCGCTTAAAACCCATGAAGCACATTGTAAGAGACGCAATTGTTTTGATTCCCCTCCCCCGTTCGCAATCGATCAAGAGGTAATAAACCGACAAGAAGGCAGCAGTGAAGGTAAACTGATGCGTTTCGAATGGGTTGAACGCCAAAGAATTAAACATAGCTTCAATGGGTGCGACTAGACAACCAATACCCGCAATCATGCACGTATACGGAACAACAAAAAGAAACGAGACGAGGCATGAATAAAAGACAAGATCGATGGTCTTTTTGCCATAAAGATAAACAGACGCGATTGGGAGTGCAACAGCAATGAACTGATTGAAACCCCCTGGGTGCCCCGAGGATGATAGGCCCGTAACAAATAGAAAGTAGGAATACAGCAGAATCAGCATTTTTGGCAGTGCGAACCTTATTCCAAGTGGCTTAAGCCCTCGGTTGAGAGGGCCGCTAGTAGAAACGGTCCTTGATAAAGCAACGACGATCCAAAAAACGGATATCCCGTATACGACAACATTCGGGATGTCGTAACCCGCTACCTGAGTGTTAAGCGCGATGCCCATGCTGACGATGAATGCGAATTCATCGACGGTCAGACGGACACTCATTTTCCGCACCGATTTATCTATTGACATTTCATCCTTTCTGAAAGCGCGGGATGATCGTGCTTTATTTACAGTCATCGATGAAGTCGTTGTAATCCTTGTATTGTTTAGCGCTCTTCATCCACTTTAGGCTCTCATCCCACGTCCCCATCAAGCTCGCCTGCGACTCATGCACACCGCAGAGATGCTCGGGGTCTGCGAATAGCGGGAAGTACTCACGAATCTCCTCGGGCTTGGGATTGCGGCCCCACCTTGAACGGAATCTCCGCACGTATTCCTTGGCTTCCTCGACCTGCGCTGCGGCTCTCTTCTCCCGATAGTGTTCCAATGAGCAGATTCGCCGAGCGGGCACCCCCCCCAAACAGAATTGCCCTCGACATGACCGCTCACCACAGCATGGGCGCCGATAATCACGTTGTCCTCGATAGTCGTGCCGCAAAGGATGGTGGCGCCCCACCCGACGAAGACGTTGTTGCCGATGGTGACCGGTTTCTCGTTGCCCAGAATTTCGCCCGTCTTGCCCTTGACTACTGACCAGCCGTAGTCATGGGTAAGGATAGTAATGGGCCCCGTGAGGTTAACGTGGTCGCCGATTGTCAGAAGATGCGGGTCGGTGATGTCGACGCGCGTGTCGCCGGGGCAATGGAACGTGACGTCCTCACCAATAGTGACGCCGCATGAACGTAGGTACTTCAAATACCCCTCGTTATTCACGAGGAGCTTGTTGTAAACCTTCCTCACCACGTCTCTCAAAGCCATGTTTGCGTCTCCAATCTAGATGACCCCCTGAACCGCAGCCATGTAGAGAACGTTTACGGCCTGGTGCCTTAGCAACTGCACGAAGGCCTTCTGCTTAAAGCCGAGTCTCTCGCATGGGTAGTCATTAATCACTTTCAGCAGACGTTCGTCGACCGCCATAGTGCGTATGGCACGGCAGGCGTCGCGGCGGCTCTTACCGCTTACGCGAGGCACTTCCTGCGAAATGCACATCTTCATATTGATAAACAGGGTCTTTTTTAACCTCAAAACGCATTCCGCCTCCGAAGGCGAGCCTGCCACAAGTCGAAGGGCGTAGTCGTAGAAGAACAGACAAGCGTCGAAGCGATCCGGTCTATAAGAAGTGGTGAGTGAGGAGAGATTCGTGCGGTACGAATATCCCACGCAACTCGTCGTCACCACCTTGTTGCAAGTCCGGAGGTACCTGTATTTAAAGACGAAGTCTTCGCTGATTACCTCGCGCTCTGAGGGAAAGCGCAGAGCATGTTCGTCTATGTTCGACTTTGCGAATATAGACGAACATGCCGACATTGGAATCGAGTCGGACGCCTCGGGCGCGCTGCCGCACACGCGGGGGACGAGCCTCTTCGCCAGTCTTTCACCTTCCCACACGGCATCCTCGAGCTTAAACTCGAACTGAGGGTTTCCCTCTCCGTCGCGCTTGGTGAACCCACCAAGAACACAATCCGCTCCTGTGTCCTCGATGGCGCGGGCGAACGTCTCGACCATGTCGGACTCGAGCCAGTCGTCGGAATCAACGAACATAACATGTGTGGTCTCTGGAAGCAGATTATCGAGTCCCGTGTTACGCGCGAAACCAAGCCCTGCGTTCTCCTTATGCACTGTTCGCACGCGATCGTTCTCAAAGGAGAGTCGATCACACAGCTCGCCCGACCCGTCGGTCGACCCGTCGTCGATGAGCAGTACCTCGAACACCGAGTACGACTGTTCCAGAATGGAGCGGACACACCGTTTAAGATAGCGTCTAACGTTGTACACGGGCACGATTAGGGTTAATTTCAGATTTTGATCCACGTTTAAATAGGCCTTCTAGTCGTATCTCTTAATCAACCGAGCGGGCGCCCCGGCGTACAGAGCGCCCGCTTCGTTAAGGTCGCGCGTGACAACAGAGTTCGCTGAAACAAGAGAGCAACACGCAATCGTGCAGCCGCGCGTAACGACCGTATTAGCGCAAAGCCAACAACGATGACCGATCGAAACCGGCGCGTGGAGTAACTTCGAGCTAACCCCCCCTGCGATCGAATTCGTGGTCGTGGTCATAAATCTGGACATTAGGACCAAGGAGCGTGTCTGCACCGATGCGGGCGGATTCGACTACCGTCACTCGGCAGCCCTCGTTCATGTAGACGCCGTCTTCCAGTACTAAAGTTGCGCCTTTATTGACCTGTACGATGCATTCAGGGCTCAAATAAACGCCCGCACCGATGCTGAGGGAGGCGCCCTCGCCCAAAATCAACCGTGTGCCCTTGCCCAGGTACAATGGTTTGCCTGAGGCGATCTTGAGCCGATTTCCGGCCACAATGCGCACCCTTAGCACCCGTAGGGCGGAGGCGCCCCATTTAAGAGCCTTAGCAATCCTATTCATCGGTGCTTCCGCTGCTCGTAGGGTCGAAGTTGTTGGAAGCGCTGACACGCCAGGCCTTCAACTCATGCGCAATACGTTTGTCGGCAGGCGGAAGTGACATATAGTCCCCGTACATTATCGAGAGATAGCGGTCCGCATCCTCAAAGCCAAAGAACTGTTCATTTTCGAATTCGTATTCAACCAAGTTGCTAAACAGGCTTGCTGGGAAAACCTCCAGCGACTGACTGACCGCCCAAGCTAGATTGGCAGCAGTGCCGATAGTCGAAAAGCAACCGTTATCCGTCATCGTTCTTAGCTTACCGAGAGCCCACTGTTGCAGAGGGGTGTGCCTGGCAAGCGTGCCGAAGACGGTTTTGAAGCAGCCAGCAACTCCTGGCTGTCCCGAGCTCCATCTTGATGCTTGGAACAGGTACTTATATCGAACTGCTGCATCCCAGGCCTTGCTGGCTTCGGCTTCACTTTCGAAAGAAACAATCGGAAAGATATCGATCCACACATATTCGCGGATTCCCTCTGCAATGAATGCAGACTTTACTTCAATGCTGGTATCAACCAGTTTTTCAAAAGGAATCGCAGCAGAAACTTTAGAGTTCAGCTGGCTGGCAAGCTTGACATGTGATAACTCTGCTCCAGCACGTGAACCGAAACTTTTTAGAAATTTCCTATAATCCTCAACAGGCATAACGACATCGATATCGTCATCCCAGGGAATGAACCCCTTGTGCCTAACCGCACCGAGCAGAGTTCCGGAGCCCATTGAGTATCGTAGATTGTTCTCTCGGCAGTAGGAGTCGAAAATGCGAAGGAGACGTAGTTCGGCATCTTTCACCTCTTGCATGGATAAATATTCAGTCGGCATATTACGCCCCTTTAGTCATATATCTATAGCGATCAGAGAGCTGCTTGTAGAGCGACCGCGTGGTGTAACCCGCTTTATCGAGAAACGGAACGTAGTCGACCTTGGCGGTAATTTCCCTTTTGCCGGCGCAGGCTTCCAGCAAATCGGCCCACTCCTTGTCGGAAAGCGAAAGCCCTGCTCGCTTGAGAAGGCCCGTCAGATCGGCCTCCTGGGTAACCGCGTCAGAGCTGAGGATGGGCAGTCCATTTGCCTGGGCCTCAATGAAGGCAATCGGGAGCCCCTCGTGGAAAGAGGGGGCGAGCAGCGCGTCCATGGCGCTGTAGTACCTCCAGATATCGTCAACAGTACCGATGAAAACCGCCGATTCGCCCAGCCCCAATTCAGCCGCCCTCTCCTTCGCAAGGGGAAGTTCCTCGGCTTGGCCGAAGAGCAGAAGGCGGGAATCGGCCTCACTGGAGCGCAGCTGATTGAAGATATCGAGGGCGCGCAGTGTGTTTTTTGCAGGAATACCCGCCCCAACAAACCCTATGACGGTGGCATCGCCCGGGATCCCAAGCCGATGTCTAACGGCAGCCCGGTCAGAGGACGAGAATCGGAATTTATCGGAATCGACCCCGTTGTGCACCAAGGCATAGCCAGCGCCCTGAAAGAGATATTCACCTGCGACCTCGCTGCATGCCCAGCGCTCACTCGCCGACGGGAGAAACCTCTCTATCATGGCCACGTTGACCATATTCTTCAAACGCGAGGTGCTGCCAAGCGCGCTGTTATGGCAGTGCACGATGCGCGAGGGAACTCCGGTCTTTTTGGCCTCAGAGGCGAAGACGAAGCCGAGCGCATTGTTCGTGTGAATCTGAACGATGTCGAAACGGTGCTTCGACAGAAAAGCGCCAAGGCGCTTCGCACCCAGAGTGCCAACCAATAGCGGGCTGTAGCTATCGATTAAAGGACCGAAGAATCGCTCTCCGAACCTGTCCCCTTCGACTCTTCCCACCGACAGCACGCTCTGCTCGATATCGGGAGCCGGGCAATCGAGCATCGTGGAGACGAAGGTCCTCACCCCGCCCCTTCCGGGCCCTAGCTGTTGAATGATGTGCAGGACCCGAATCATCGCGACCGGCCTGCCAGCACGTCCGCAATCCGCTCGCTCGCATGCCCGTCTCCGTAGGGGTTGGAGGCGTGGCTCATGGCCTCGTACTCAGACTCGTCAGAGAGCAGGCGGCTGAACTCACGGTAAATGACGTCCTCCTCGGTGCCCACGAGCTTCAGCGTGCCGGCCGCCACACCCTCGGGACGTTCGGTGGTATCGCGCATGACGAGCACCGGCTTGCCCAGGCTCGGCGCCTCCTCCTGGATGCCGCCCGAGTCGGTGAGGATGAGGTGGCTCGCGGCCATGAAGTTGTGGAAGTCGAGAACCTCGAGCGGGTCGATGATGTGGAGCCTGTCGAAGCCGTCGAGCTCCTCGTGCGCCGCCTTGCGGACGAGTGGGTTCATGTGGATGGGGTAGATCGCCTTGGTGTCGGGGTGCTCCTCCATCACGCGGCGGATGGCGCGGAACATGCGGTGCATGGGCTCGCCCAGGTTCTCGCGGCGGTGCGCCGTGATGAGGATGAGACGGGAGCCCTCCGCCCAGTCGAGCTCGGGGTGCGAGTAGCCCCCGCGCACGGTGGTGCGCAGGGCGTCGATGCCGGTGTTCCCGGTGACCCAGATCTTCGACTCCGGCTTGCCCTCGTCCAGCAGGTTCTGCTTGCTGGCCTCAGTGGGGGCGAAGTAGTACTCGCTCACGATATCGACCGCCTGGCGGTTGAACTCCTCCGGCCAGGGGCTGTAGATGTCGTGCGTGCGCAGGCCCGCCTCGACGTGCCCCACGGGGATCTGCAGGTAGAAGCATGCGAGCGCCGCGGCGAAGCTTGTCGTGGTGTCTCCGTGCACGAGCACGACGTCGGGCCTCTCGTCCTCGAGGACGGCCCTGAGCTTGAGCAGCACGTCGCACGTCACGTCGAACAGCGTCTGGCCCGGCTTCATGATCGCAAGGTCGTGGTCGGGAGTCACGTCGAAGACGCGCAGCACCTGGTCGAGCATCTCGCGGTGCTGGCCGGTCACGGTCACCACAGTCTCGAACTCATCCGTGCGCGCCTTCAGCTCGTTGACGAGCGGGCACATCTTGATTGCCTCCGGGCGGGTGCCGAAGACGAGCATTACTTTCTTCTTAGTCATTGGCCTTGCTCCTCTTTGACTCCTTGCGGAGAAGCATGTAGAAACGGGTGTTGCCGACCACGTAGCGCTTCACCAGGCGCTTGGGCTCCTGCATCATGCGGAAGAGCCACTCCAGGTTCGCGCGCTGCATCCACATCGGGGCGCGCGGGATGTTGCCGGAGACCACGTCGAACGAACCCCCCACGCCCACGAAAGCGCCCTTGGCGCCCAGCTCGCGGAAACGCTCGATCAGGCGTTCCTTCTTGGGCGAGGTGATGCCCACGAACACGATGTCGGGCTCGGCCTGCTCAACCTCGGCGACCACGGCATCGAACTCGTCTTCGCCGAAGTAGCCGTCACGGTAGCCCGCAAGGACCATATTGGGATACCTCTCGGACAGTACCTCGGCGGTCTTTGCGACCACTTCGGCTTTGGCGCCTAGCAGGTAGACGCTGTGCCCCTCACGCTCGGCCAGCCCACACAGCTTCCACATGAGGTCGATGCCGGCCACGCGCTCGGGCAAGTCCACGCCCAGCTTCTTGGCGGCCATGACCATGGACGCGCCATCGGCGTTTACGATCTCGCAGCGGCGCACGCACGCATCCATCTCGGGATCGTCACGCATCTGAAGCAACTTGTCGGCGTTCACGCCGATCAAATGAGCGAAGCGCCCCTCCTTGATGAGGGCATTGGTCGCCTCGACGGTCTGCTCCATCGTCCACGGGTCGACGGGCGTACCGAGCACTTCGACGCGCTTTGGCAGACCAGCGTTAAAACTAGCGTCCTCGTATTTCTCTTGGGTATCTTTAGAAAGCACCATTTCCGCTGACAACCTCAATCACTGTGAGTAGGATTATTTTCAAATCGAACAAAGCGCCCCGCTTGGCGATATATTCCAAGTCGCGACGGACCATACCGTCGAATCCCGTCGAATTGCGTTCGGTGACCTGCCACCAGCCAGTGATGCCCGGCTTGACGGCCAGACGCTGCAGGTCATACTCGGTGTACTGCTCCACCTCGCGCGGCAGCGGCGGGCGCGGGCCCACGACGGACATCTGGCCCAGGAATACGTTGAGGAACTGCGGGAACTCGTCGATGGAGTGCTTGCGGATGAACTTCCCGATCTTGGTGACGCGGGGGTCCTCCTTCATCTTGAACATCGCGCCGGCGATCTCGTTCTGCCCCTTGAGCTCGGCGAGGCGTTCGTCGGCGTCCCTGTACATGGAGCGGAACTTCCACATGCGGAACGTGGTCAGACTTCCGTCGGGGCGGGTCTGTCCCACTCGGATCTGGCTGTAGAAGGGGCTGCCCTCGCTCTCCAGACGGATGAGCGCCGCCAGCACCAAGCTGGGAATCGCGATTACGACGAGCACAGCACCGCTGAACACGATGTCGAACGTGCGCTTTATGGCCCGGTAGGCCAGGCGCGAACGATCCCAGTCCATGATGGACTGCATAGCCTTGTAGCGGCCGGCGCCCTCGCGTCGGTCCATGGCCTGAGCAATGAGCGCTGCCCCCGCAGGCGCATCCGTTGCAAATTGAGTTTTATCCGACACGTTTTCTTCCAAGACCTCGTCCCCGGGTCGGGGATCCTCCCTGTTCTGTGTAGCGATCGCCTGCAACTAGGCGATCGCCTTTTTAAGGTTGCGCATGACGCGCTGCTCGGCTGAAAGCACGGCAACGCCAACGCGGGTGGTTACGCGTCGGCCGCACAGGTCGAGCTCCAAATAAGCAGTGCTCTTGCGTCTGTTAATGGATTTGATAAGGCCCTCGTGGCCCAGCAGCGGACCTGCCGTCACTAAGACCTGGTCGCCGTCTTTTAAGGCCTCGCTCATGGGCACTACGCGGTCTCCCCTATGCGTAAAGCCGCCAATAAGCTGGACCTCTTCTTTTGCCAGCGGCACAAACTGACCGTCCTGGGATAGCACCCGGGCAAAGTCGTCCATGCGTAACAGATACTGTTGCACGGTGCGGGGATCTGCCGTATCGCAGATGAGATATCCGGGAAAGAGCGGCTTGGTCGTGTTGACCCATTCGCCGTGTACCTTAATCTCGGTTTGAAATTGGGGATAAAAGAGCTCCTGCATGGCACCAGCTGGCACCACACGCTCGATGCGCTCGCGCATTGCGTCTTCGCGACCGTTAATGACCTGGATCACATACCACACGAGCACCACCCCCTTGCTGTCTTACGTGTGGCTCACGGGGTTTGGGTATGGCTTCGCCAGGGCGCTTGTGCGCGAAGGCGCTCCATATTCAAACCCTGAGCCCAGTTAGACAAGCACGTGGCTCTGCCCCACCGTGAACGGTATGTACAAATGCAGTTGCTAGAGTCGCGGACGTGTATCGCAAAAATGACCGTGACCCCAGCTGGCTGCGTGCGAACCAGTCAAGCGAGTACAAAACTGGACCGCACGCAAACAGCTATAGGACTGCTACGTTTTGTCATGCTTACTAACAAGTATTTGCATCTCATATCTAAATCGATGCAAATTAAAAAGTCGCATGACTTCTTTATTGGAGCTCGTGGTATTTCTAACACCGCCGTTACGACCGGATGCTGATCAACCCCGTGCTATGTGGCCTGTTAGAGCCGTGAGCACAGTTGAACTCATGTAACGTTAGGTATCCTAGCACAAACTGGTAGCGAAACTGATTTGGGTTGCGTTGGACAACATATCGTTCATTTGGCGTGCTTAAGGGGGTTGTTTTTGGATGTTGTTCACGTTGGCGCAGGATATTGGGGTGCGAGCGGTGATTAAGGGCGATCCTGAAGCGCAAATGGAACGGCGAGCTGCACTGATAATCACGTTTGTCTAACAAACTATGTACAGACATGGGAAATAAATTGTGCAACTTTTTGTTGGTGTGGGTGGGGTTTGTGGCGCGAGGTATTTTGGCATGAAAAAAGGCCTTCGGAATTCCGAAGGCCTTTGCATTCACGATGGTGGAGACGAGGGGGATCGAACCCCTGACCTCTTGACTGCCAGTCAAGCGCTCTCCCAGCTGAGCTACGCCCCCGTGACGACGAGATACTATAGGGGAAGTTGGCTCGACGTGCAAGGACTTTTTTGGGTCAGACTTTAAATGCCTAATGATATAGGTAAGCGATGGCGGTGCCGGTGTGGACTTGGATCGTGGCTGTTGATCTGACGACGTTGCTGATGCCCGTATCCGCCAAGAGTCCTAGCGGGGAATGGTTTAGCTCCCACTCTAAGCCGAGTTCGCTAACCACGGTGTTGGGGGCGATGGCGATGATGGAGAACGTCTTGCCTTCGGCGCCTTCAATAGTCCAGGATTCGCCTCCGTGCAGGATGTGGGCCGTGGTCTCGTCCTCGGCAATCCAGACGGGGGCGTCCGCATAGCTTGCCAGTAGCCCTAACACGGACAGGGCCATGTCGGGACGGCCGCCCGTAGCGCAAGTCGCAACCACTTCGGCACCTGGCCAGCGACGGCGGACGGAATCGAGCGCCAGCGCAAGATCGGTATAGTCCTTGTACGGGTCGTGGCGCTCAACTTCAAAGTCGGTGGCGGCATCGATCAGCGCGCGGCCCGCATCGCTCACCGTGTCGGCATCCCCCACATATACGTCGCAGCCCAGTCCCGCGCCCAGCAGCGCGTCGAGTCCGCGGTCCACAGCGATGACGTGGTCGCACTCCCCTGCTAGCCTACGCAACAGATCCGCGCTCGCCACCACGGGCGAACCACAGACCACTAATACCTTGCAAACCACAGCCCTCGCCTATCCCTCAAAAGTAAGCACACGGGCAAGGTCAAGCTCCTCGTAGCTGTCGATAAAGATATCGCAGTTGCCACGCACTTCGTCGCGCTTCATGCGGCCGTGCGGGTCATAGATGCCCACGCGCTTAAAGCCAGCGACCCCAGAGCTCTTTAGGCCAAAAACGGCGTCCTCAAACACCCAAGCGCACTCAAACTTGCACCCATGGCGCTCCTCCAGGCGGCGCAGCGCCAACTCGTACACATCGGGGAACTGCTTGGAGCGCCCCGCCTCGCCCGTCGTGGTAACAAACTCCATGTATGCGTCGAGTCCGGCACCAGCGAGCGCGGACTGCACCAGCTCGGCCGGCGTGGACGTGGCGACGCACATGGCAAAGCCGGCCGCCTTTGCCTGCTCCAAAAATGCCAGGAGCCCCTCGCGCGGCGGCACCTTGGAGTACCCATCGATCAAGATGTCGCTCAACTCGCGATAGAGCTCCTCGCCATTCGTGCCAATGCCCCACGTGTCGTGGTATGCCTGGCACTCATCCTCGAGCGACAAATGCTCAAACTGGGCAAAATCGTCGACTGTTACGTCAACTCCGTGGCGGCGCAATAACTCGGGCTGGGCATAGGCCCAAACGGGGGTGCTATTAACCAGCGTTCCGTCGCAATCGAAAATAAAAGCGACATTGGGAGCAGCGGTCTGGGACATAAACGAACCTTTCGATGTCAAATGGTAAACATCCTGTTAAAAACGTTTTACCAAACGTCAGACTAACAATCTTGAAACCCTAATTGGTAAAACTGTCAAGAGTTTTACCATCGCAATTCTGCTAGTGGTCTAAACATGGCGCTTACCGATTAAACGCCGCCCAAAAACCACTTTCCTTCATAAAAGTAACGTACAGGTGTTATCGTAGTTTCTGCCGAAAGTTCCACCGAGCACGCGAGGTGGAACGAATCATAGAACTATCGCCGTCCCTTCGATTCGTGCAGCTTTGGACCTTTCGCATCTAGTCACCAAGGCAACACGCTGCCGCGTCATGATGGGATCAAACGTGAGCGATACAAAGCTAAAGCCAACGGCTAAAAAGCCCGCAACCCGTAAAGCCGCCCCGCACGCACCGGAGCTCACCAAGGACGATGTCTATCTATTTGGCATCGGCACGTGGGAGCGCAGCTGGGAAAAGATGGGCGCGCACCCCGACACGCAGAACCGTACGCGCGGCTGGCGCTTTTGCGTTTGGGCGCCCGATGTAAAGAGCGTGCATGTCATTGGCGAATTTAACGACTGGGATGAAGAAGCCAACCCGCTGGTGCCCGTGCATACGAGCGCTATTTGGGAAGGCTTTATTCCTGGCGCAGAACAAGGTCAGCTCTATAAGTATCTCATCGAGACCAACGAGGGCGAAAAGCTCTACAAGGCCGATCCGTATGCCTTTAAGGCCGAGTGCCCTCCGGGTACTGCGAGCGTGCTGTGGACACTCGACGGCTATAAGTGGAACGATGCCGCATGGCTCAAGCGCCGTGCCGGCCACAACCACATGTCACAGCCCCTTAACATCTACGAGGTGCATATTGGCTCGTGGAAGCGCCATGGCGACGCACCGCAGGGCGAGCCGGACGAGTACGGCAACTACCCCGGCCCCATGGATCCCTTCCCCGCGCAGCGCGGCGATTTTTACACCTACGACGACCTGTCGGTGGAGCTCGTGGACTACGTGCGCGATATGGGCTATACGCATATCGAGGTCATGCCGCTTATGGAGCATCCCTTCGATGGCTCCTGGGGATACCAGACGACCGGCTACTATGCCGCCACGTCGCGCTATGGCGACCCGCAGCAGCTCATGCACTTTATCGATGCGTGCCACGAGGCAGGCATTGGCGTGATCATGGACTGGGTGCCCGGCGGTTTCTGCGCCGACTCCCACGGCCTTGCCACCTTTAACGGCCACATGCTGTTTGAGCACGAGATTCACCCCAACTGGGGCACGCATAAGTTCGACTTCGCCCGCGGCGAGGTCCGCTCCTTCCTAGTCTCCAACGTGCTGTACTGGCTCGAGAACTTCCACGTTGACGGCATCCGCATGGATGGCGTGTCCAGCATGCTGTACCTCAACTTTGGCATCGACGATCCGGGCCAAAAGAAGTTCAACAAGTACGGAACCGAGGAGGACCTGGATGCCAGCGCGTTTATCCGCCAGGTCAACTGCGCCGTGGAGGCCCACTTCCCTGACGTGATGATGATGGCCGAGGAGTCCACCGCGTGGCCGCTCGTGACCTATCCGCCGCAGGACGGCGGCCTGGGCTTCCACTACAAGTGGGACATGGGCTGGATGAACGACACCCTGCACTACATGCAAACCGATTTTCCGTGGCGCCCCGGCAACCACGGGCTGCTCACGTTCTCCATCATGTACGCCTTTACCGAAAACTTTATTTGCCCGCTGAGCCACGACGAAGTCGTGCACGGTAAGTGCTCGCTCATCGGCCGCATGCCGGGCGACTGGTGGCGTCAGTTTGCCGGCCTGCGCACGCTGGCTTTCTACCAGATGACGCACCCCGGCGCCAAGCTCAACTTTATGGGCAACGAGATCGGCCAGTTTATTGAGTGGCGCTACTACGAGTCCATCCAGTGGTTCCTAACCGAGGAGTACGAGACCCACCGTCATCATCAGGCGTTTATCAAGGCGCTCAACCACCTGTACACCGCCGAGCCCGCCCTGTACGAGCGCGGCTACAACGACGACGGCTTTACCTGGATCGACGCGGACAACTCCAAGCAGTCCATCGTGAGCTTTGTGCGCCAGGGCGAGGACGTCGATGACGACCTGGTGATTCTGATCAACTTTGACCCGGCGAGCTACGAGAGCTTCCGCGTGGGCGTGCCGCGCGAGGGTGACTGGGAGGTCATCTTCGATTCTGACCGTCCCGAGTTCGGTGGCAGCGGCTATGCCGGCAAGGAGCCCTACACCTGCTCGAGCGAGCCCTATCCCTGGAACGGGCAGATGGACTCCATCGAGATCAAGGTTCCCGGCCTGGCAGGTGTGGTGCTTAAGCGCCGCGGCCCCAGCAGCTATAAACCGCCAGTGGTCGAGGCTCCCAAGGCTGCGACCAAAAAGCGTACGTCCACGGTAAAGCCCAAGCCCGCGGCCACCAAGAAGGCTCCGGCTAAGACGAAGGCTACCAAGCCCGCTGCCAAGGCTTCGGCCAAGTCCACCACGGCCAAAAAGGCAGGCACCAAAAAGGCCGCTCCCAAGGCTAAGGCAGCTGCCGTTAAGGCTCCTGCTAAGAAAGCGTAACAAAGCCGTTACAGCTGTAATTACCCGCCCCGACGGGGCGTAGGATACATGTCATAACCGTTCCGGGAGAAACATCCCCGGGGGAAAGGAACGTATGAATAAGATCTTCGACAACAAGCAGGAGTTTACCGAGCTCTATCGCGATGCCGTCATGAGCATTAGCGGCAAGAGCGTCGAGGCCGCCAGTGACCTCGACCGCTTTAACGCCCTGGCCAAGCTCGTGGCCGAGAAGGCGCGCACCGTTGCCACCAAGAGCGACGCCCGCGTCACCGCCGAGGGCAAGAAGCGCGTGTACTACTTCTCGATCGAGTTTTTGATCGGCCGCCTGCTCGACAACTACCTGCTCAACTTTGGCGTGCGCGACATGGTCGCCGAGGCGCTCGAAGACATGGGCTTCGACCTGTCCGTCATCGAGAACCAGGAGCCCGATCCGGCTCTGGGCAACGGTGGCCTGGGCCGTCTGGCCGCATGCTTCCTGGATTCCATGGCAGCCGAGGGCATTGCCGGCTACGGCAACGGCATGCGCTACCGCTACGGCCTGTTTAAGCAGGAGATTGTCAACGGCAGCCAGGTCGAGGCCACCGACGAGTGGCTCACCCACGGCTATCCCTGGGAGGTCCGTCGTCAGGACAAGGCCGTGACCATCAAGTTCGGTGGCCGCGTCGAGGGCTTTGAGGAGAACGGCCGCACGTTCTACCGCACGGTGGACACGCAGGACATCCTGGCCGTCCCATATGACATCCCCGTTGTGGGCTATGCCGGCGAGACCGTCAACAAGCTGCGCGTCTGGGCCGCAGAGCCGGTCGAGGAGCACTTTGACCTTGAGGCATTCAACCGCGGCGACTACGCCCTGGCCGACGCCGAGCGCGCCGAAGCCGAGGCCATCAGCGCCATCCTCTACCCCAACGACGCCGGCGAGCACGGCCGTCTGCTGCGCCTGAAGCAGGAGTACCTGTTTGTCTCTGCCGGTATCTACAGCCTGCTCGACACCTTTGAGAAGGAGCACGGCGAGAACTGGGAGCTGCTGCCGCAGTTTGTGGCTATCCACACCAACGACACGCACCCCGCCATGTGCGGCCCCGAGCTCATGCGCATCCTCATCGACGAGAAGAAGCTCGAGTGGGACGACGCCTGGAACATCGTGACGCAGGTCGTGAGCTACACCAACCACACCATCCTGCCCGAGGCTCTGGAGAAGTGGCCCATCGGCACGTTCTCCAAGCTCCTCCCCCGCGTGTACCAGATCATCGACGAGATCAGCCGTCGTTGGCACGAGTCGTTCGACACCACGCAGGAGGGCTGGCAGGAGCGTCTGCGCCAGACCGCCATTCTGTGGGACGGCGAGATTCGCATGGCCAACCTGTCCGTGATCTGCAGCCATAGCGTCAACGGCGTGGCAAAGATCCACTCCGACATCATCAAGAACATCGTGCTCAAAGACTTCTATGCCCTCACGCCCGAGAAGTTCAACAACAAGACCAACGGCATCTCGCACCGTCGCTTCTTTGCCGAGGCCAACCCCACCTATGCCAAGCTCGTGACCGAGGCCATTGGCGACGGCTGGCTTAAGGACGCCTTTGAGCTGGAGAAGCTCAAGGAGTTCCAGAACGACACCGAGTTCCTGAAGGCCGTGGGTGCCTCCAAGCGCGCCAACAAGGAGCGTCTGGCCGCCTACGTCAAGGCCGAGACCGGTCTGGTCATCGACCCCAACACTGTCTTCGATGTTCAGGTGAAGCGCTTCCATGCCTACAAGCGCCAGCTCATGAACATCATGAAGGTGATGGACATCTACAACCGTCGCATCGCCGATCCTAACTTCCACGTGACGCCGACGACCTTCATCTTTAGCGGCAAGGCCGCCTCGAGCTACACCTTTGCCAAGGAGACTATCCGCCTCATTAACTCCGTGGCCGATGTCATCAACAACGACCCGCGCGTCAACGAGGTCATGAAGGTCTGCTTTATCCCCAACTTCCGCGTGAGCAACGCCCAGCTCATCTACCCCGCCGCCGAGATCTCGGAGCAGATCTCCACGGCCGGCAAGGAGGCCTCGGGCACGTCCAACATGAAGCTCATGATGAACGGCGCCATAACGCTGGGAACCCTCGACGGCGCCAACATCGAGATCGCCGACCTGGCCGGCCGCGAGAACGAGGCCATCTTTGGCCTGACCGCCCCCGAGGTCGAGCAGCTCTGGGCGTCGAACAGCTACTTTGCGTGGGATACGCTCAACAACGATCGCGAGCGCCTGGGCCGCGTGATGGACGAACTCAAGGACAACACCTTTGCGGGCCTTTCGGGCAACTTCGAGAGCATCTACAACGAGCTCATGAACAACAACGACCCCGACCTGGTCATGGCAGACTTCCGCAGCTACGTGGATGCATGGGAGAAGCTCACGAACAGCTACGGCGACCAGGAGACCTGGAACCGCAAGGCCCTGCTCAACACCGCCTCCTCCGGCTGGTTCTCGAGCGACCGTACCATTCGCGAGTATCGCGACGAGATCTGGCACGCGTAAAGGCGCGCGAGCTCCCTTTGCCGCACGGCATTATTCGGTGGGCGCGACCAGGCGCTGCGCCCACCGCTAATGGGTTAGGAACATCGATGACAGAAGGAGAAATCGATGAGTAAGAAAGAATGCATCGCGATGCTCCTCGCAGGAGGACAGGGCAGCCGATTGGGGGCACTCACCCAAAAGATCGCTAAGCCGGCGGTTAGCTTTGGTGGCAAGTTCCGCATTATCGACTTTTCGCTCTCCAACTGCTCCAATTCGGGCATCGACACGGTGGGCGTTCTGACGCAGTATCGCCCCTACCTGCTGCATGCCTACGTGGGCTCCGGCGAGGCGTGGGATCTGGACAGCCGCGACGGCGGCGTGTCGATCCTGCCGCCGTACGAGACGCAGACCGGCGGCGCCTGGTACGCGGGCACGGCAGACGCCATCACGCAGAACCTCGACTACATCAAGGCCAACGACCCCAAGTACGTCCTGATTCTTTCGGGCGATCACCTGTATCGCATGGACTACCGCAAGATGCTCAAGACGCACATTGATAACAATGCCGACCTCACAGTGAGCGTTATGCCCGTGCCTTGGGAGGAGGCCAGCCGCTTTGGCATCCTGACCACCGACCCCGAGGACGGCCGCATCACCAAGTTTACCGAGAAGCCCGATAAGCCCGATTCGAACCTCGCATCCATGGGCATCTACATCTTCTCGGCCGATGTGCTGATCGAGGCGCTCGAGGAGGACGCTCTGGACCAGCGCTCGAGCCACGACTTTGGCAAGGACATCATCCCCAAGCTGCTCGGTGAGAATAAGCGCCTGTACAGCTATGAGTTCCACGGCTTCTGGAAGGACGTCGGCACCATCGCCAGCTTCCATGAGACCTCGATGGACCTGCTGGGCAACAACCCCGAGTTTGATCTGTTTGACAAGAACTTCCCCATCATGTCCAACATCACCACGCGTCCGCCGCACTACATTGGCCCAGACGGCCGCCTGGACGACTGCCTGGTCTCCAACGGCTGCAAGATCTACGGCACCGCTCGCCACTCGATCCTTTCGACCGATGTCATCATCGAGGAGCGCGCCGTGGTCGAAGACTCCGTGCTGCTGCCGGGTGCGCACGTTAAGAGCGGTGCGCACATCTGCCGCGCTATTTTGGGCGAGAACTCCACGGTCGAAGAGGGCGTGAAGCTCGGCTCTGTCGATACCACCAAGGATACGGCCGTCGTTGGAAATGACGTCGTTATCGGGAAGGGGGAATGATCCGATGATCAATCGCAAGGCCATCGGTTATATCACCGCTAACTACTCTTCGTCCTACGGCAGTGTCTTGCTCAAGGACCGCCCCATCGCGTCCGTCCCGTTTTTGGGCCGCTACCGCCTGATCGACTTTCCGCTGTCCAACATGATGAATGCCGGAATCAAGACCGTCGGCGTCGTCATGCCGGGCAACTACCGCTCGCTGATCGATCACGTGGGCTCGGGCAAGGACTGGGGCTTGGACCGCAAGAAGGGCGGCCTGTTCATGGTGCCCGGCAACGCGTATGGCACCACCAAGGGCGGCATGCGCTTCCTGCTGCGCGACATCATCTCCAATAAGACGCTGTTCCAGCGCTCGGAGAAGCCCTATGTCGTGATGATGGGCACCAACATCATCTTTAACATGGACCTCAACACCATCATCGAGGCGCACGAGAACTCCGGCGCTCAGATGACCGTGGTGTACTGCAAGGCCACGCGCAACGTCGATGACGAGACCAAGCTCGAGATTAACGAGAACGGCCGCCTGACGGGCGTGAGCGCCGGTGTCGTGTACGGCGACAACGCCTCCATGGACTGCTGCATCGTCAACCGCGAGACGCTGCTCGAGATCATCGACCACTACCAGGCCGCCGACTATCTGGACCTGCTCGAGGCGCTCCAGGGCGACTTTGGCAACATCGACGTGTGCAGCTACGAGTACAAGGGCGAGGTCGTGGGCGTGTTTAGCGAGAAGTCGCTGTATCGCCGCAGCATGGACCTGCTCGACCAGACCGTGGCCGACCAGCTCTTCGATCCCGAGCGCCCGATCCTGACCAAGGCTCACGACGTGCCGCCTTCGCGCTATGCGACCGGCAGCCACGCGTGCAACTCGATTATCTCGGCCGGCTGCATCATCAAGGGCACCGTGCGCAACTCGATCCTGTCGCGCGGCGTCGTGGTCGAGGAAGGCGCTTCGGTGACCAACTCGATCATCAACCAGAGCTGCATCATCAAGAGCGGCGCCCGCGTTGAGAACGCCATTCTGGACAAAAACAACGTGGTCCCCACCAACACCGAGCTTCGCGGCACGCCCGAGAATATTCTGGTGCTGGGCAAGGCTCCGTTAACTTCTGACACCACCATCGTACGTTAACGTTGGCACCGCAACATCGCTCGTAACATGTAGAATAGCCGCCCGGTTCGCGCCAGGCGGCTATTCTCGAATTGCAACATGGGAGACAATATGGCAGATTCCAGCAAAAAGATGCAGATCGTGTTTGCCTCGGCCGAGTGCGCACCGTTTGTGAAGACCGGTGGCCTGGGCGACGTGGCGGGCTCGCTGCCTGCGGCGCTCGTGCGCGCCGGCGCCGAGGTTATCGTGATGGTGCCCAAGTACGCCACCATCAAGGCCGAGTACAAGGCGCAGATGGAGCACTTCTCCGACTTTTACGTGAGCCTGGGCTGGCGCAACGAGTACTGCGGGCTCGAGAAGCTTGAGCACGACGGCGTCACGTATATGTTCGTGGACAACGAGCGCTACTTTGCGCGCGACTATCCGTACGGCTTCTTTGACGACGGCGAGCGCTTTGCGTTCTTCTCCAAGGCCATCACCGAGAGCCTGCAGCACCTTCCGTCCGGTTTTGAGTGCGACATCCTGCACTGCAATGACTGGCAGACGGCACTTGCGCCCGTGTTTTTGCGCGAGTTTTACCAGGGCCTGCCGCTGTATGACCGCGTCAAGACCGTGTTCTCGATCCACAACGTGGCGTTCCAGGGCCAGTTTAGCGACACCGTAATGGAGGACATCCTTGGTGTGGCTCATATTCCGGCGGCCGCCTCACAGCTGCGTTGCGACGCCTGCAGCATCAACTACATGCTGGGCGCGCTGCGCTATGCCGATGCCATCACCACGGTGAGCCCCACCTATGCCAACGAGATCCAGACGCCCGAGTTTGGCGAGGGCCTGGACGGCGTTCTGCGCGAGCGCTCCTATGCGCTGCAGGGCATTTTGAACGGCATTGACGTGGCGGGCTTTGACCCGGCGACCGACAAGCGCATTGCCGCCAACTACACCGTCGAGGACCGTTCCGGCAAGGCCGTGTGCAAGGCCAAGCTGCAGGAAGAGCTGGGGCTCGAGGTTCGCGACGACCGTCCGCTCATGGTGATGGTCACGCGCCTGACGCGCCAAAAGGGCATGGACCTGGTCATGTACGCACTCGACCGCATCCTGGCCGGCGGCGTGCAGGTGGCCGTGCTGGGTACCGGCGACCGCGACTACGAGGACGGTCTGCGCTACTTCCAGGACAAGTACCCCGGCACCATGGCCGCGCGCATCGAGTTCGATCCGGCGCTGTCGCAGCGCATGTATGCCGCCGCCGACATGTTCCTGATGCCTTCGAAGTTTGAGCCCTGTGGCCTGTCGCAGATTATCGCCATGCGCTATGGCACCCTGCCCATCGTGCGCGAGACCGGCGGCCTGAAGGACACCGTGCAGCCGTACAACGAGTTTACCGGCGAGGGCACGGGCTTCTCGTTTAGCAACTTTAACGGCGACGAGATGGGCGACGCGGTGTTCCGCGCGGCGCGCCTGTTCTGGGATAACCGCGACGCTTGGAACCAGCTGGTCACGCAGGCCATGAGCCAGGACTTTAGCTGGACGCGCTCGGCTGACAAGTATCTGGACCTGTACTTCTTTATGCATCCGGAGATTGAGCGGCCGGCGGCTGTTGTCGACGAGCCTGTGGTTGTGGCTGAGAAAGTTGAGGCCGAGCCCGAGCCCAAGGCCGAGTCGGTTGTTGAGGCGCCCGCTGCTGCTGAGGAGCCCAAGTCTGAGGAGAAGCCGGCTGCGAAGCCTGCGGCAAAGAAGACCACGACTCGTAAGACGACGACTAAAAAGGCCACGACAACAAAGGCCGCTGCGAGCAAGACCACCACTGCCAAGGCAACTACCGCCAAGGCAGCGACCACGCGCAAGCGCACCACCGCAGCTGTCAAGAAGGCCGCCGAGGCCGAGGTCGTTCCCGAGGTAAAGGCCGAGACCGCTGCAGCCGAGGTTAAGCCCGCGGCAAAGGCTCCGGCCAAGACCGCCGCCAAGAAGACGACCGCGTCCAAGAGCACAACCAAGACCCCTGCCACCAAGAAAGCTACAGCTACCAAGGCCACTGCAACGAAGGCTGCCGCAAAGCCGGCCGCCAAGGTCGAGGAGACGCCTGCCGAGTCCAAGGCGGAGGCAACCGTCGAGGCCAAGCCTGCCGCCAAGACCACCTCGCGCAAGCGCACGACGACAGCCAAGAAGACCATGGCAAAGACCGCAACTCCCAAAGCAGAGACTAAGCCCGCTGCTGCCAAAGAGGAGCCCAAGGCCGAGGTAAAGGCCAAGCCGACGCCGAAGGCCGCTGAGGTCAAGGCCGCACCGAAGGCAGAGGCTAAGCCCGAGCCTGCCAAGGAGACTCCGGTCTCCCCCGCCACTCCGGCCGAGGAAAAGGCTCCGACCAAGAAGACCTCCGTCCGCAAGGCAACTGCCACCCGCAAGCGCCGCTAATCCTGACGATTAAAACTTAATCCTCAACGCAAAAGAGGGCGCCCCAAGCAGGCGCCCTCTTCTTGGTTGAACCCCGCATTAAAAAGAGGGCCGGTTTACTACGACAAAATGGCTCCGGCCGACCACGGCGAGTAATCATCGAAATTGGCAACGCTTCTACCTGCAGTTTTAATATCACTAAAATGACTGTGGTTGAGATCATTCAATTCGTCGTAGTAAACCGGAGCTGTTTTGTTTGGCTACAAATACTATCTACATAGGCGTTTTCGAGTATCGCGATAATGTGGATGGTAAAACGATTTTCTAGGACAACCGTTCGCCGATAATGAGCGGCTGTAGTTTATACAACTAAAGTGCAACGATATACTTAAGTATTGTGCGTTAAGCCCATGGCCCGCTGGCCATGATTGTATAGAACTGGACCGTACTATGAGATTGATTCACAACAGCCGTCTGCCGCAGTTTCGCACTCCGTTTGGCGCTGTGACCACTGGAACTTCCGTTGCACTCTCGGTGATTTTGGAGGATGCCGATCCCAACCAGGCAACGCTTACGCTGCGCACCTGGATCGATGAAATCGGTGAGTCTCTGTATCCCATGACGCACGAGGGCGACGGCATATTTACCGTAGAGCTTGAGTGCACCGAGCCCTGTCTTATCTGGTACAGCTTTATATGCAATATCGAGGGCCAACCCGAGGTTCGCTTGGGCGCGCCGCAAGGCCGCACCGGCGGCGAGGGCGTAACCTACGACTACGCCGAGGTCCCGTCCTTCCAGATTACCGTCTACAAGCACCGCGAAGTTCGTCCCGAGTGGTACGAGCGTGGCATGGTTTACCAGATCTTCCCCGACCGCTATGCACGCGACGAAAACTGGCGCGAGCGCACGCAGACCGAAGTCGAAAAGCCTCGCAACGGAATCCAGCGCCGCATGGTCGAGGACTGGAATGAACCGCCCGAGTACAAGCGTGCCGAAGACGGCTCCATCAAGACCTGGGATTTTTACGGTGGCTCGCTCAAGGGTATCCAAAATGACCTGCCCCGCATCGCGGAGCTGGGCTTCACGGCCATTTACCTCAACCCCATCTTTGAGGCCGCGAGCAACCACCGCTACGACACGGCCGACTACACCAAGATCGACCCGATCCTGGGCACCGAGCAGGACTTTACCGAGCTGTGCCAGGCAGCCGAGAAGCTGGGCATCTCCATCATCCTGGACGGCGTCTTTAACCATACGGGCGATGACTCGATCTATTTCAACCGCTACGGCAACTACCCCGGCGTGGGCGCCTGGCAGAGCGAGGATTCGTCGTGGCGCGATGCGTTTTATTTCCACGAGGACGGCTCGTATGACTGCTGGTGGGGCGTGGGCAACATGCCCGCCATCAATGAGAGCTCCGAGCTGGTACGCGAGCGGCTCCTGGGCAAGGACGGCGTGATCCGTAAATGGCTACGTGCCGGCGCTCATGGCTGGCGCCTGGACGTGGCCGACGAGCTTTCCGACGACTTCCTGGCCGAGATAAAAAAGGCCGTGCTCGCCGAGAAGCCTGACGCACTGTTGCTCGGCGAAGTCTGGGAAGACGCCTCTAACAAGATTAGCTACGGCCATCTGCGCCGCTACCTGCAGGGATCCGAGCTGGACTCTGCTATGGATTACCCCTTCCGCGACGTGGTCATCGGCTTTTTGATGGGCTACAAGAACGCCTACGAGGCCGCCGAGGATATCGAGACCCTGCGCGAGAACTACCCGAGCGAGGCATTGTCCTGCGCGCTCAATCTGCTTTCGAGCCACGACCGCCCGCGTATCATCTCGGTACTCGGCGGCGGCCCCGACGAGTCGCAGCTGCCCGAGTGCGAGCGCAGCAAGTGGCGTCTGGACGAGAACTCGATGGGCCTGGCCAAGAGCCGTTTTTGGCTTGCAACGCTTATGCAGATGACCTTCCCCGGCGTGCCTTCAATTTACTACGGCGACGAATACGGCCTGGAGGGCCTTACCGATCCGGGCAACCGCCGCACCCTGCCGACCAAGGACCAACTGCACGACTTCGATACGCTGGCTATTGTCAAAAACGCCTCTGCGGTACGCCGCGCACTGCCGTTTATGATCGACGGCGAGATCAAGGCCTTCGCGCTCAACGACGAGGTGCTGGCCTACAACCGCACGGGCAAGAATGGCGAGTCCGCGACGGTTATCATCAGCCGCAGCCTGCGCAATTCGCACCGCGTGACGATTCCGGCGCTCGGCGAATGCGCGAGTGACGTGATCAGCGGTCACGAATGCGAGATCCACAACGGTACGGTCACGCTCGATCTGTATCCGCTGGGCTCGTCGATCATCTATCACCATGCCGAGCAGCGCCTGCAGGAGCCGCTCGATCACGGCGCGGGCGTCGTTTGTCATATCACCTCGGTACCCACCGACGACGGCAAGCCCGGCACGATCGGCGCACCCACGCGTCGCTTTATCGACCATCTGGCCGCCATGGGCATGCGCTACTGGCAGGTCCTGCCCGTCAACCCAACGGACTTCTTCCGCTCCCCTTACGCCGGGCCTTCGGCCTTTGCGGGCAATATTGACCTGCTGCCCGAAAGCCAAGAGGAGCTGGCGGCCGACTTTGAGACTTGGAAGGCCCGTGGCGGCGAGGATGCAGACCCGCTCTACACGGCGTTTAAGCATCGCAACGCCGATTGGCTCGAGAAGTACTGCGTCTACATGGCCGTCAAGAAGTACTTTGAGGGCGAGTCGCGCCACGATTGGCCGGCAGATGTCGCGCGCTACAACGAGCATCTGATTGACGACAAACGTTTCCACGACGAGGCAGAGCTGCAGGCGTACATGCAGTACCGCTTTGACCTTGCCTGGTGCGAGCTCATGAACTATGCGCACAAGAAGGGCATCGAGGTCATCGGCGACATTCCCATGTACGTTTCGGACGATTCGGCCGACGCGTGGAGCGAGCCCGAAAACTTCTGGCTTTCCGATACCGGCAAGGCAATCGAGATCTCCGGTGCGCCGCCCGATAACTTTGCGCCCGAGGGCCAGGTGTGGGGCAACCCGACGTTCCGCTGGGACCACATGAAGCAGAACGGCTACCGCTGGTGGATGGACCGCCTGCGTCGCGCGTTCTCGCTCTACGACCGTGTGCGCCTGGACCACTTCCTGGGCTTCCACAGCTACTTTAGCATTCCCGCAGGCAAGGCCTGCGCCGACGGCCGCTGGCTGGCGGGTCCGGGCAAGGACCTGTTCCAAACCGCCTTTGACGAGCTGGGTCCGCTCAACTTTATCGCCGAGGACCTAGGCTACCTGACGCCCGGTGTTCGCGCCATGGCTTCGACCTGCGGCTTCCCCGGCATGGACGTGCTGGAGTTTAGCGATTACGACGTTCGCTGCGGCGTGCATCCAACGCCGGGCAAGATTCTATACACCTCGACGCACGATACGTCGACACTCGCCGGTTGGTGCACGCGCTCCTTTGCTGGCGGCGACGAGCCGAGCGGTGTTGAGGTGGCGGCCAAGCTGATGGGCGACGCGCTCGCAAGCAATGCTCCCCTGGTGATGATGCCGCTGCAGGATGTCCTGGGGCTTAGCGACGACGCGCGCATGAACGTGCCGGGTGTCGCCACGGGCAACTGGACCTGGCAGGCCGATGAGGCAGACGTTGCGGCCGCTGAGGGCAAAACTGCACAGCTCCTGCGCAACACCCATAGATTCTGGGGCGAAGCGTGATAAAACCCCCGATATAGGGTACAGTTACAGCTGTTTGAATTTATGCGGGCAGAGCGATCTGCCCGCTTTGTGCTGAAAAGGAAGTATTATGGCGCGCTACGATTACAAGTGCTCGAGTTGCGGCAACGTGTTTGAGGTTGAGCATCCCATGTCCGAGACCCCCGAGGTCGTGTGTCCGAGCTGCGGCGCTCCGGCGACAAAAACGTTCTCGGCAAGCGGCATCAAGTTTGAGGGCAGCGGCTTCTACAACACCGACCAGCGCAGCGGAGGCTCCAGCACCAACGCCACCAACGGCTGCTGCGCCAACTGCCCGCACAGCCACTAAGAACAACGCAGCCCCGCGACCGGCACCGATCGCGGGGCTGCTTCTTTAGCTACCCAGGTTTCCTTATGAGTTGCGGTGAAATAAGGACTGATTGGCGGCTAGAAGCCGCTATTCAATCCCTATTTCACCGCAACTTAGTCGTTACTTGCGGACCAGGCGGGCGCAGAAGTGGCCGTCGTAGGAGTCGGCGTTTACCGGCACGCTTTGGAAAAGGCCACGATCGTTTTGACGGACGGCCACCAGCTTCTTGGCCTGTGCGAAATCGGGCAGCTGCAGAATCTGGGCTTCGGAGAACGGTGCCACGGTAAAGCCGGCGCCCTCGGGAGAAGCCAGGAAGGCATCCACGACCTGCGTGTTCTCTTCATCAAAAACCGAGCAGGTAGCATAGATAAGTTCACCACCGGCAGCCACGCGCGCGGCTGCTTCCTTGAGCATCGTCAGCTGCAGACGGGGCAGCTCAGTCGTAACGTCGTTCTCGGTCAGACGCCACGGAATCTCGGGGTGGCGGCGCATGGTGCCGGTGCCAGAGCACGGCGCATCGATAAAGACCGTGTCGAACAGGGCGGGTTCGCCAAGCATCGCGTCAAAGGACGTAAGCACCTCATTGAGCTCGCAGGCATCGCCCGACACCGTACGAACACCTGAGATACCCGCCTTGTGCAGGCGCGCGAGATTCTGATCGCACTTACGATCGTGCAGATCGAGCGCAGTATGCTGACGCTCGTACCCGGCACGCTTGGCCTGGCACATCATCACGTAGGTCTTGGTGCCGCGACCGGCGCCAATCTCCAGGCAACGACCGGGACGTGTCGCGGCAGTAGCGATAAGCTGAGCGTTGAGGTCCGAGGCAACCGCGGCAGCACGCTCAAACACGCCCGATGCAACCGCGACCTGCGCATCGACCGGAGCATGGCAGCCCGGGAAGACAGGAGCGACGAGCTGCGAGATATACGGGTCGGGTTTGGTCGCAAACGCGTTCTCATGCAGGGCCAGCGGCGCGGGGGCCAGATTGCCGGCGAAGTTCAGCGCGCCCTCGGGCGTATCGAACGAGGCAATAATTCGAGCGCACAGCCAGCGCGGCAGACCCATCAGGCGCGACAGACGAACCAAGCGTCGCTCAGACTCACCCACATCGGACGCCGTGGCAAAGTCCTCAACGTTGTCCGCAACCTTATGCAGCACGGCGTTCGCCAGACCGGCGGCCGATTTAGCACCGCTGCGAACCAGCTCAACGCCCTGGCTCACGGCAACGCGACCCGGGGTATGCAGGTAGAGCATCTCGAAGGCCGAGATGCGAAGCGCCATGCGAACGCGCGGCGCGACCTTTTTGGGCTTATCCAAAAATTGATCGAGCAACTCATCCAAAATACCCTGCGTGGCGGCAACACCAAGCGCCAAACGGGCGGCAAAAGCAGAATCGCGCTGGTCAATGGCCTTGGCGGAAGCACGTGAAGACAACACGTCACGTGCGTACATACCGCGACGATCGGCCTCCATCAACACATCGAGCGCAAGCTTGCGCGCGGGAGACAACTTGCTCATGACAGTACACCCCACCTAAGTTCGGCACCCTGCAGGCCGGCAGCCCAGGCAGAGGCAGCCATTGCACGCTTGCCATCGGGCTTAACCTCGAGCAGTTCAACAGCGCCATCAGAAAGGCCCAGGTAGACACGCTTGGCCTTAACGAGAACCTGACCCTCGCCAAGCGACACATCGGAAAGCGCAGCATCGAGCACGCGAACCATCTTGCCGGCAATCACGCAACGGGCAGGCGCGGTATCGGACGAAGCGAGCACATGGCGCACGCAATCGAGCGCCGCCATCTGCGGATCCAGACGCATCTCCTGCTTGGAAATCTTGGCAGCATGAGTGACGAGCGACTCATCCTGCTCAGTCCACACGGCGGTGCCATCAGCAAGCGAAGGAAGCGTATCGGCAAGCAATTTGCCGCCAAGCTCAGCAAGCTCCATGGTCAGCGCCTCAGCATGCTTACCGGCAACCGACGTCGAGGCCTGCGCGCAATAAGCACCAGTATCAACGCCATGCCCAATGCGCATAATAGAAACGCCAGCAACCTCGTCACCAGCAAGAATCGCACGCTGAATGGGAGCAGCGCCACGCCAACGAGGCAACAGCGAAGCATGAACATTCACAATACCAAGCGGCGCCATATGCAGCACCTCATCAGGCAAAATGCAGCCATAGGCAGCCACACAGAAAATATCAGCCTGCGCAGCCTGGAGCGCCTCAACAACCTCAGGCGTCATGCGATTTGCCTCAATAACCGGCAACCCCAGCTCAAGCGCCTTGGCCTTAACAGGAGAAGGCTCAAGCTTCTTACCACGCCCACGAACAGCATCGGGACGAGTAATAACAAGCGCAATCTCGTTCCCAGCCTCAACAAGCGAAGTCAGCGAAGGCACAGCAAAATCAGGCGTACCCATAAACACAATACGCATAAAGAACGTCTCCCCTCAACCAAAGCCGAGACGGCTACAAACAACAGCGGAAAGCCAAGTACCCAGCCCATCCGCAATAACAATTCAACAAGAACAAATATACCCAAAACCAAAGAAAGAGCCGCAATAAAAGCAGCTCTCTCTCAACAAAGACTATCAGCGAAGACGCCCCTCCCTGGCCCGACGGCACCCGGGCGAAAAGGAGCACGAAAACGCAGTCCCCTTCCGCCGCAGGGCTTAGGTTATTGCTCCACGCGCAGTTCCGCACGAGCCGAAGAGCACTTAATGTGCTCTTCGTGCGAGCAGGACTGTTTGAGCATGGAGCAAAACCTAAGCCCTGCGGCGGAAGGGGACGGTGGGACCTACTCCGTCTCGCCCGGTCGAGCGCCGCGGGCCAGGGCGTCCTGGTACTCCTTGACTGCCTTGATGCGCTGCATCGGCTTGAGTCGCTCAAACATGGTGTTGCCATGCAGGTGATCGATCTCGTGCTGCAGGCACACGCAGAACAGGTCGCCCGTTGCCTCATAGCGAATCAGGTTGGCGTCCAGGTCATACGCCTCGACGACGACATGATCGGGACGCTCGATCTCGCAGCTAATGCCGGGGATGGACAGGCAGCCCTCGCTAAACGGCACCAGATGGTCGCTCTGCTCAACAATGACAGGGTTGATGAGCACGTACGGGTCGTAGTCGTTCTTGTCGCTGTAGTCGCAGTCGATGGTGACGAGTTGAATAAGCTCGCCGATCTGCGGAGCAGCCAGGCCGCAACCGCCGTTGTCGAACATCATCTTCTTCATCTTCTCGGCAAGCGCCTCGATCGCCGGGGTGATCTCCTCGATCACGGCGCACTCCTGACGCAGGCGAGGGTCGGGCGACAGTACGATTCCGTTGGCTTCCATGGCCATCCTTTCGGGTTGTTACATCAAATCATAGGCATCGACGTCAACGCTCACGCTTACGCCGCGCACGGAGCCCACCTCTTTGAGGCAGGCGTCGATATCATCAGAGACATGGTACCCCACGGGCGACTTCACAAGCAGATGGAAGCGGTAACGGTCCTTGGCTCTCTCGATTACACACGAAGCCGGGCCCAGCACCTGCGGCATGGCACTCCCCGCCCTCAAAAAGTCGGGCGCGGCGGCATGCCAGCGGCGCTTAAGAAGCTTTGCAATGCGCCCAATGTAGTCCTGCGCGTCGTCTCGGTTTGCCGACCACACCAAGATGTTGACCAGGCGCACAAAGGGCGGATACAGCGCGTCGCGCCGCTGGTCCAGGTCGTAGTCGGTAAAGATCGAACGGTCGTGCTCAGCGACGGCGCGAATGACCGGATCCTCGGGCAGGTAGGTCTGGATGATCACCTCACCGGGACGATCGCCGCGACCGGCACGGCCCGCCACCTGTTCCAGCAGATCGTAGGCGCGCTCCCCTGCGCGGAAATCGGGCAGCTTGAGGGCGAAGTCGGCATTGACCACGCCCACGAGCGTGACCTCGGGAAAATCGAGACCCTTTGCGATCATTTGGGTGCCCAGCAACACGGCGCAATCGGCCGCATCGAACTGCTCGAGCAGCTTTTTGTGCGCATCCTTGCCGCGCGTGGAGTCGGCATCCATGCGGATGATGGCGACGTCCTCGGGCAGCATCTGGTGCAGTGCGTCCTCGATCTGCTGCGTGCCCAGCCCCATTTTTGCCAGGTAGCGACTGCCACATTTGGGGCAACGGCTTGTGGGCGCCGGATAGGGCTGCACGCGCCAAGACGAACCGCATGTGTGACACTGCAGCGTGTGCGTGCGCTCGTGATACGTAAGCGCGGTGGAGCAGTGGTTGCAGGTGGGGACGCAGCCGCACTCGCGGCACATCAGGAATGGCGCAAAGCCACGGCGGTTATGCAGAAGCACGGCCTTCTCGCGGCGCTCGACCACACGCTCCAGGCCTTCCATCAGCGGTTTTGAGAACATGGAGCGGCTGCCGTGTGCGAACTCGCGACGCAGGTCGGCAATGCGGACCGTAGGCAGCACGGCGTGTCCGGGGCGCTCGGGCATCTCGACGCGCGTCCACGTGGCACCGCCGTACGTTCCGCGACGGCAGCGATCGAGCGCTTCGGCAGAAGGCGTGGCCGACCCCAGCACGAGCGGGCAGCGATAGCGGCGCGCCATCTCGGCTGCCACCTCGCGCGCATGGTAGCGCGGACTGGAGCCCTGCTTGTAACTGGTCTCGTGCTCCTCGTCGATGATGATGAGGCCCAAGTCGCTGAGCGGGCAAAAGAGCGCCGAGCGAGCGCCGACGACCACGCGGGCCGCACCGCTAGCAACCATATCCCACTGGTCCAGGCGCTCGCCGGCCGAAAGCCGCGAATGGAACACGGCGACCGTCTCGCCAAAGCGCGAGCGGAAGCGGCCGACGGTCTGGGCCGTCAGCGAAATCTCGGGCACCAGCACGCAGGCCGAGCGACCGGCTGCGAGCACGCGCTCGATGGCGGAGAGGTAAACCTCGGTTTTGCCGGAGCCGGTGACGCCGTCGACCAGCACCACGTCGCCATGAGCGTCCAGACGGGCGCGCTCAATCTGCGCGAGTGCCTGTTGCTGGCCGTTGGTAAGGGAGACCGGCGCCTTGCCGCTTGCCGAGGACAGCGTGGTCTGCTCGCTGCAGCCACGCCAGGCGCGGCGCTCTTCCACCACCACGACGCCGCGTTTTTCGAGCGACTTGATGGTCGCCGACATACTGTTATAGAGAAGGTTGAGGTCGCGCGTCGTGACAGGACCACACTGGAGCGCCTCGATGAGTTGGCGCTGGCGGACCGCGGTCTTGGGTGGCGTGTAGTCAAAGCCTTCGGGCGTAAGCATCACCCAGCGGTTTTGGATGGGTTTGACGGCTGGACGTTCAACCGTCCACACGCCGTCGTCGCCCTTGACCACACGCGGGCTGCCGCCCGGTGGCAAAAACAGGCGCAGGCACTCGGAAAGCGTTGCGACGTACTCGTGGCTCATCCAACGCGCGATGCGTGCAGCCTCGGCGGTAAAGAGCGGTTTGCTGAGGATAGACTCGATGGGCTTGATGCGCACGGGGTCGAGGGCGTTGTTGCCCGGCAGATCGCCCAGATCAGGCGCAATGTCGACGACATAGCCCGCGGCGGCACGGTTACCAAAGTGGACCAGGACTGTGGATCCGATCTGGACCTCGTTGGCAAGGGACTCGGGGATGCCGTAAGCAAACGGTTCCGACAGCGCACGGGTGGGGATGTCGAGGACCACGCTCGCGTAGGCGGCAGGGGGCTCGGGCGCAGGCTTAGACTGAGCCGAGGCAGCGGCAGGCTTGGGCTTCACCGGAGCTTCCTCCGGTTCCGGCGAACCAAACAGCGACAGTTGTTGAGCCATACACCACCTCTAACGAACGGACCTGAAAGGGGTGGGACAAAATAATCAGTAGAGTTTGTCCCATGGCCGATACGAGTGTCGAGCTCGTTGCGTCACTCGAACATGGGACAAACACTACTGATTATTTTGTCCCAGCAACCCACTCATCGGTACAGAAACAAGAGCCCCGCTCGGGTGAACGGGGCTCGGATACAAACGTTTGCGCAGCGATTACAGCGCCATCGTGCGGGCGCGGTCGATGCGCGCCAGGCAGTCGTCGCGGCCGACGAGCGCCATGGTCTCGCCCAGCGGGGGGCTCACCATGTTGCCGCAGACGGCGACGCGCACGGCCTGGAACACCACGCGCTTCTTAAGGTCCATCTGCTCGGGCAGCGGCTCAAGCGCGGCGTCGATGTTGGCAGCCGTCCACTCGTCCACGCCCTCGAGCGCGGCCTTGGCGGCATCGAGAATGGCGCCCATGCCTTCCTTGGCCAGGCCCTTGTTAACAGATTTCTCGTCATACTCGAGCGTCTCGGGCGTAGCAAAGATGGGAGCGGCGACGGTCACGGCGTCGGCCGGCATCTTGGTGCGCGGCTTGACGATGGCGGCAAGCGCATCGATCCAGTCCTCACCGTACTCGACGTTGCCCTCGATGAGACCCGCCTCGTGCAGCTCGGGGACCATGATCTCGTCGGCAAACTGGGCATCGGACATGCCGTTGATGTACTCGGCATTGACCCAGTCGAGCTTCTTGGGGTCGAAGGTCGCCGGGTTCTTGGAGATGCGGTCGAGCGAGAACTTGCTGGCAAGGACATCGCGCGGGATGATCGTGGTCTCGCCGTCGAGCGACCAGCCGAGCAGCGCCAGATAGTTGACGAAGGCGTCGGACAGGTAACCGGCGTCGCGGTACTCCTCCACCGAGGTGGCGCCATGGCGCTTGGAGAGCTTCTTGCCGTCGGCGCCCAGGATCATGGAGATGTGGGCGAACGTGGGCACGGGCGCGCCGAGGGCCTCGTAGACCATGACCTGACGCGGGGTGTTGGACAGGTGGTCGTCGCCGCGGATGACATGGGTGATCTTCATCATGGCGTCGTCGACGACGGTCGCGAAGTTGTACGTGGGCGTGCCATCGGAGCGGAAGATGACAAAGTCGTCGAGCTCCTTGGCGTCGAAGGTCACCTCGCCGTGGACGGCATCGTGAATGACGACGTCGCCGCGGTCCTCGGGCACCTTGATGCGTAGGACATAGGACTCGCCGGCCTCGATGCGACGGCGGGCCTCCTCGGGATCAAGATCGCGGCAACGGCGCTGATAGCCCTGGAAGGGGTCCTTGCGCTCCTGCGCGGCCTTGCGATCGGCGTCGAGCTGCTCCTTGGTGCAGAAGCAGGGATAGGCCTTACCCTCGTCCCAAAGCTTCTGGGCAGCCTGCTTGTACAGGTCCAGGCGCTCGGTCTGGGCGTAGGGGCCAAAGTCTCCGCCCACCTCGGGACCCTCGTCCCAGTCCAGGCCCAGCCAACGCATGGCGCGCAGGATGATCTGCGTGTTCTCGTCGGTAGAGCGGGTGGGATCGGTGTCGTCAATGCGCAGGATGAACGTGCCGCCGTTAGCACGGGCGAAAGCCCAGTTATAGATAGCGGTGCGGGCGCCGCCGATGTGCAGCTTGCCCGTCGGTGAGGGTGCAAAGCGGACGCGAACGTCTGATGCCATGGAAATCTCCTCGATTGCAGGATGGATGTCTAACCGCACCAGTATAAAGCAGCAATGCCCACCTCCGCACAAAGGGCACCGACCCAGTCATTGGGGACAGACTTAAATGACCAATCTTTGGGCAACCTGTCGGCACTTAGGCAAGGCTGCTCATTTAAGTCTGTCCCCAATGAGTAGGTGCGGAAAGGGTGTGAATATTCGATTAACGCGATATCATGTGCCCTTGCATACAGAGCCCGGCGGAATGGTAACGGTCGCCGGGACACGTTTTTGAAAGGACAATCATGTCAGAAGAGCTTCGTTCCATCCCGCCCCAACACGGATCGTTTGTGTTTACGTCGGAATCGGTGACCGAGGGTCATCCCGATAAGATCGCTGACCAGATCAGCGACGCCGTACTCGACGCAATCCTCGCCAAAGAAATAGAGCTCCAGGAGCAGGGCTATATTGCGCCCAACGGCGTGCCCGCCAACGTGGAGAACGTCCGCTGCGCCTGCGAGACCCTCGTGACCACCGGCACCGTCATCGTCGCCGGCGAGATTCGCACCCAGGCCTACGTCGACGTACAGGAAATCGCCCGCGGCGTCATCCGCCGCATTGGCTACAACCGCGCCAAGTTCGGTTTTGACTGCGACACCTGCGGCGTTATGAGCCTCATCCACGAGCAGTCGCCCGATATCGCCCAGGGCGTTGACGAGTCCTTCGAGACCCAGACCGGCGCTACCACCGACCCGATCGACCTGATCGGCGCCGGCGACCAGGGCATGATGTTCGGTTATGCCTCCAACGAGACCAAGACCCTCATGCCCATGCCGCACTACCTGGCAAGCCGCCTGGCCGAGCGCCTGGCTGCCGTGCGCCATGACGGAACCCTGCCCTACCTGCGCCCCGACGGCAAGACCCAGGTCACGGTGCGCTACGAGGAAGGTAAGCCCGTGGAGGTCACGACCATCGTCATCTCCACGCAGCACGCCGCCGAGATTGAGGACATGGGCAAGATCAAGGCCGACCTCATCGAACACGTCATCACCCCGGTCATGGCCGCCGAGAACATGCCGTGGGACAACGCGGACATCTACGTGAACCCCACCGGTCGCTTTGTCGTGGGCGGCCCCATGGGCGACACGGGCCTCACCGGCCGCAAGATCATCGTCGACACCTACGGCGGCTACGGCCGTCACGGCGGCGGCGCCTTTAGCGGCAAGGACTGCACCAAGGTTGACCGCTCCGCCGCGTATGCCGCGCGCTGGGTCGCCAAGAACGTGGTCGCCGCCGGTCTGGCCGACCGCTGCGAAGTCGAGCTTGCCTACGCCATCGGCGTTTCCAAGCCCCTCTCAATCATGGTCGACACCTTCGGTACCGCGCATGTTGCCGAGGACAAGATCGTCGAGGCCGTCGAGAAGACCTTCGACCTGCGCCCGGGCGCGATCATCCGCGACCTGGACCTGCGTCGACCGATCTACGAGAAGACGGCAGCCTACGGCCACTTCGGCCGCGAAGACGCCGACTTTACCTGGGAGAAGACCGACCGAGTCGAAGAACTCAAAGCAGCCCGCGGACTGTAATTGGGAACCACCAAGGTCACAACACGCACACGCTTTCAAAAGAAGTACCGCCCCCAAGCGGTACTTCTTTTTTATTTATCCGGTAGTGAAGATGTTTCGATATGAGCCAACGCTGCGTCACTAGCTAATGAATTTTGCAGCACGGGCACTCCAACCATGTATCCTTAGTCCCGAGGGGCGGGGCATAAGGTTGATCGCGAGTTCCGCACGAGCCGGAGAGCACTTAATGTGCTCTCCGTGCGAGTCAGGACTGTCCGAGCAGGCGACCTTATGCCCCGCCCCTCGGGACGATGGGATAGAACAGGAGCGCATATGGCAGGCAAGCCACAAACACTAGCAACGACCTCGGCATTCGAGATCTTGGGCCCCGTCATGGTCGGCCCCAGCTCATCGCACACCGCCGGCGCCCTGCGCTGCGCCCAAGTTGCCGCCAGCCTGCTGGAAGGCCGCATCACCAAAGTCACCTTTGGCCTGTGGAACTCCTTCGCCCACACCTACCGCGGCCACGGCACCGATCGTGCGCTCGTCGCGGGCATCCTGGGCCTCGACACCGACGACGAGAACATCAAGCAGGCCTTCGACCTCGCAAGCGAGCAGGGCCTCGAATATCACTTTGACATCAAGGGCGACGATGCCTCCATCCACCCCAACACCGTCGACATTGACATGGTCGACGACACGGGCGCCACGGCACAGGTCCGCGGTGAGAGCCTGGGCGGCGGCAAGATGCGCATCAGCCGCATTAACGGCGTCGGCGTTGACATCTCGGGCATGTACTCAACGCTCTTCGTGGCGCACAAGGACGTCCCCGGCGTGCTCGCCGCGCTCACCAACCTGCTCGCCTACGCACACGTGAACATCGCCTTCTGCCGCACCTACCGCACCGAAGTGGGCGGACAGGCCTACTCCGTCTTTGAGACCGACGGCGCGCCCGACGACACTGTTGTCCCGATGCTGCGTAAGCTCGACAATGTCGATTACGCGACCTTTATCGAGCTCCCCGGTTCTGCCTCGTCGCTCTCCCCCGGCGTCTCGGCAAAGGAAATCTTCGACGACGGCGAGCAGCTGCTCGATGCGTGCGCCGAGCTCGGCCTGAATATCGGCGCCGTTATGGCCGTGCGCGAGGCGCGTCTGACCGGCGAGGCCCACGCCGTCGCCGCCATGCGCCGCGTGCTCGACGTCATGCGCGAGGAGACCACGACCCCCATCGTCAATCCGCAACGATCGCTCGGCGGGCTTATCGGCGGCGAGGCTAAACTCGTCGATGCCACCGGCCGCAACGATTTGAGCACGAGCCTGATGGGCACCGTTCAAACCGACGCCGTGGCCCGCGCGATGGCCGTGCTCGAGCGCTCCGCCACGATGGGAGTGATCGTCGCCGCTCCCACGGCAGGCTCCGCGGGTGTCGTGCCCGGCTGCGTGCTGGCGCTCGCCGATCACCTTCAGCTCGACGACGAGCAGGTCATGGACGCGCTCTACTGCGCAGCCGCCATCGGCCTCAACCTCACCACGAGCGCCTGCGTCGCCGGTGCCGAGGGCGGCTGCCAGGCTGAGGTAGGAAGTGCGGCCGCCATGGCAGCCGCCGCGCTGGTGCAGATGCTCGGCGGCACGCCCGGGCAGGCGCTCGACGCCAGTTCCATCGCGCTGAGTAACTTGCTGGGCCTCGTTTGTGACCCCGTCGGTGGCCTCGTGGAGGTACCCTGCCAAAACCGCAACGCCATCGGCGTGGCAGCCGCCTTTAGCTCGGCGCAGCTTGCACTTGCCGGTATCAAGAGCCTGGTGCCGTTTGACCAGATGGCGCACGTCATGCTCTCCGTGGGCCACGCGTTGCCGGCCACGCTGCGCGAGACGGCAAAGGGTGGCATCGCGCAGGCTCCGGCCGCACTTTCGGCCTGTGCAAAATGCGGTGTGTGCGGATAGCGACAAAGAAAGACTCGAAGGTGGGACAAATGTCCCACCTCTTTTGAATGCCACCGTTTCCATACCACAAACAACTAGGTAATCGCTATAATGCAAGCCCAGTAAAAACACGATGAGCCGCAAGGCGAAATTCGAAGGATATGCATACGATGTCGCAAAACGATCGAACTCAACTGATTCCCGATCCGCAGCAGCCGAGCAGGCACACCGGCGGCGTTCAATCGCCGCGTCCTATCGCGCCGAGCCGCGGTCAGCAGCGAGGTGCGGCAAACGTTTCCCAACATCCGAACAAGCAGCATCAGCAGCGCCAGACAAATGGCAATGCGCCCAAGCAGCCCCCCACGCACGCTCGAGGCGATCGCGGCCCCGCACGCAAACCCGCCGAGAACAATAAGTCGGGCAAAAAGACGACGCTCTTTGTCGTTCTGGGTCTTATCGTCATTGTCTATATCGTAGGCGTCGTAGCGTTTTCGCAGGTAGCCTACCCCAACACCACTATCGCCGGCGTCGATGTCTCGTTCTCCAACGCTTCGTCTGCCGCCACCAAGGTCAACTCGGCTTGGAAGCACTATAAGCTCACCGTGACAGGCGATGACTTTAGCTGGACCTATCAGCCCGAGTCCGATGAGCCCATTGTCGACGGCGAAGCTGCCGCAAAAGAGATTATCAGCCGCAACGAAGCCATTGTATGGCCGGTTCGCCTTGTAGAATCCTTAAGCGGCAAGACCAAAACAACCGCTAGCTCCAACGAAGTCGATCTTGATCAAGACGTCGACCTGTCCATGCTCTCCGACACCTTTGACCAAAAGCAGTTTGAGAAGGATCTGGGCGCCGCCATCGACGAGTTTAACGAGGGGCGTTCGGGCGCGTTCGAGGCCAATAGCTCCTATGACGAGCAGGCCGGCAAGTTTACCGTCGAGAAGGCGCGCTCCAACGAAAAACTCAACCGCGAGCATGTCATTAAGTATGCCGAGCTCGAGCTTGCCTCGCTGGCCGAGACCTTAGATCTTTCCAAGCTCGGCAACGATGCCTATGAGCCGCTCAATGGAACGCTGACCGATGATCAGATTCAGTCTGCATGCGATGCCGCCAACAACTTCTTGGGCGTCAACGTGACCCTCAAGCTCAACGGCGAGGATGCCGGCAAGGTTGATGGCAGCTCCGTGTTGCAGTGGATCAGCTTTGCCGATCCGGCCAACCCCACGCTCGATACGTCGCAGATCAGCAGCTGGGCAGCCGAGCTCGCCAACGGCTTTAATACCGTGGGCTCCACTCGCTGGTGGACGCGCGCCGATGGCAAGCAGTGCGCCGTCGAAGGCGGCGACTTTGGTTGGTCAATCGACAGCAGCTCGCTCGCCAAGCAGGTCGAGGACGCCATCAACAACAAGCAGACCGGCGAAATCGAGATCAAGTACTCCCAGAAGGCCGACACATTTACCGCCAAGGGCGAGCCCGACTGGAAGGCCTATATCGACGTCGACCTGTCCGAGCAGCATGCGCGCTACTACGACGAGAGCGGCAACATCGTGTGGGAGGCCAACTTTATTTCTGGCAAACCGGGCGAAGACGCCACCACCGAGGGCGTATGGCAGATCAACAGCAACGATGGCGCCAGCAAACTCATCGGTGCCAAGGACCCCGAGACCGGCAAGCCCAAATACGAGAGCCCGGTAAGCTACTGGATGCCGTTCGAGGGCAATATGGTCGGATTCCACGACGCCACCTGGCAAAACGATTCGAGTTTCGATAACGCCGAATCGTACAAGTGGTGCGGTAGCCACGGTTGTATCAACCTGCGTCTGGCCGATGCCAAGTCGCTCCACGAGCGCATCAAAGTCGGCCTCTGCGTGGTCGTGCACTCGTAACGCAGCTAACGTCTACAACAAGTAAACAGCACGGCGACAAAACTTACAGTACCGTCATCCGCAACTTCTATACGCCCGCCTATCGCGACGGGCGTATATACTTATCAGAGCCATATCGATAAAGGAGACGCTATGTCCAAGGTCCCCACGATCAATCCGGGTCCTGACGATTCCGATCGCATGCCCCAAGATGCCACCGAGACCCTGCCGATTATCAGCGCTGCAGACACCAAGCAGCCCCAAACGAGTCTCGACGATTCGACCGATATCTCCGATGAAGAAGCCTATGCAAAGCTCAAGGCAAAGCGTGCCGAACGTCGACGCAAAAAGCTGATTCGACGCGGCATTGCCGCCGGCATCGTGGGTGTCATCGCGCTCATTGCAATTGTCGCAACCCTAGTTATCAATGCGCAGCCGCAGGGCGCTAGCGGGCCTGTGACCGACATGGTGACCGAGGGCACGTTTACCACAACGGTCGAGGCGAAAGGCCAGCTCAAACCCATTTCGTCCTCAGTGGTCTCCCCTTCTGTCGACGGCACGGTCGATTCGATCAACGTGCAGGCAGGCCAATCCGTCAACGAGGGCGACGTGCTCATGACCATTAAAAACGACGAGCTCGATCGCAACGTTGCCGAGGCGCAGCGTGCAGTAGCAGCCGCTCAGGAAGACCTCGCCAACGCGCAGAAAGCCGCAGCTGCCGCGCAGGCCACCCCAACGACGGACGTCGATGGAGCTTCCGCAGCGGCTGGCATCTCCGCCGCATCAGCGGACACGAACGCTGTATCGGCCGCGCAGCGCAGCCTCGCATCGGCCCAGGCAAACCTCGATCAGGCGAACGCCAAGGCCGCCAGCCGTACGGTCACGGCCCCGAGCTCGGGCAGCATCGTGGAGCTCAACGCCAAGGTCGGCGCCACGGTAACAGGCGGAATGATCATGGGCGAAAGCGATACGAGCGGCGGCAAGCAGTGCATGCAGATCGCCGACCTGTCCAAGATGAAGGTGACGGTTCAGGTGGGCGAAAAGGATATCGCCAAAATTGCCGTGGGCCAAAGCGCCAACGTGACCTATCCCGCGTTTCCCGATATCGTGAGCCAGGGCACCGTCACGGCTATCGCCTCGGTGGCAAACTCTGACTCCGGCTCCGGTAGCGGCGGCAGCGTGACCTTTAACGTCGACATCCTCATCGAAGCACCCGACAGTCGCCTTAAGCCGGGTATGACTGCCGAGGTCTCGGTAGTGACCGAGAAGCTCGACGACGTGGTTATGGTGCCGACCATGGCGCTGATGACCGAAGATGGCGAGCACTATTACGTCAATCTGGCCACCGATTCGGAAGGCAAGAAGACGCGCCGCGTGAAGGTGACCGTCGTGACGCAAAACGACAACGAAGCCGTAGTCGGCAAGACACAGATCAAGCGCGACGACCAGGGCAACGAAATCAATCCTGGCGTGCCCACAACCAAACTGCGCGACGGTGACACCCTCGTCATGGACACCGGAGCGGGCGCAACGGCTGACGGCGGCTACAGCGCGGATTCGGGCAGTATGTCTGCCGACGAGGGTATGTAATGCGTCCCGTCATCGACATCCGCAACGTGCACCGCATTTTTGAGAGCGAAGCGGGTTGCGCCCACATCTTGCACAACGTGAGCCTAGCGGTAGATCCCGGCGAGTTCGTCGCCATTACCGGCCCCTCGGGCTCGGGCAAGTCGACGCTCATGAACATCCTAGGCTGCCTGGATAAGCCGACGGCGGGCGACTACTACCTGCAAGGGCTCAACGTGGCCGAGCTTGACGATGACGAGCTCACCGAAGTTCGCGCCCTGAGCATTGGCTTTGTCTTTCAGAGCTTCAACCTGCTGCCGCGCCTGTCGGTTATCGAAAACGTCATGCTGCCGCTGGCCTACACCAACGTACCCCGTAGCCAGCGCGAAATGCGCGCCGTGCACGCGCTGCAGGCCGTCACGCTGCCCGTCGACCATTGGGACCACCGCATATCCGAGCTCTCGGGCGGCCAGATGCAGCGTGTCGCCATCGCACGCGCCCTCGTCAACGATCCGCCCATCATTTTGGCTGACGAGCCGACGGGAAACCTGGACTCCGCAACCGGAGCGCTTGTGATGGAGACCTTCCATAAGCTCCAGGAGCGTGGCAAAACCATCGTGCTTATCACACACGACCCCGGCATTGCCGCCGAGGCCGACCGTGCCATGACCATCCGCGACGGTCGTATACACGACGGCGCGTATATTCCACATACACCGCGGACCCTGCGCAGCGCCGTAGATAGCCTGCCCATGATTTCCGCCTCCGCCAACCCGCCGAAAGGAGTGGTGGCATGAGCGCCCGCGATCTCATCCAGGAAGCACTTCACTCGCTCGAGGCCAACAAGGGGCGCAGCCTGCTCACCATCCTGGGCATTGTCATCGGCATCGCATCGGTCATCGCCATGACTTCGCTCATCGGCGGCATACAAAACAGCCTGGTCAACAGCTTGGGGCTCAATGCAGCCCGCATGGTGCAGATCTATTCGTCCCAAGAACTCACGGAGTCGGATATCGAGAAGCTACAAAAACTGGTGCCGCAGATAGAGCAGATCGGCATTGTCGACAGCGCGTATACCGAGTACAAGTCTGGCGATAAAAGCTATACCGTCATGGCACAGGGTGTCGACAGCGACATGCTCGACGCCGTGGGTGCCAGCAAGCTCGTTGCAGGACGTGTCTATTCACAGGCAGAGTCTCAATCAGGCTCGCGCGTGGCGCTCATCAGCCGCGGCGGCGCCGATCAGCTTTACGGCAACGAACAGGACGCACTGGGGAAAACCATCAAGGTGTCCAACGGCGAGGTGCAGATTGTAGGCGTGATTGATGGCGGCAGCGACTCCATGGGCTCGCTCACGCTGTATATGCCACGCGAAACCATCTCCGGCCTGTTTGGCGACGAGAATCCTTCATTCCCCAGCGTGACGGCACTTGCCGCCGAGGGCACAGACATGGACGAGCTCTGCAAGACCATCGAGTCTAAGGTGCGCGCGATGAAGGGCATCTCGGAGGATGATGAGTACGACAGCGTATCGGCGACCTCCATGAAAAGCGCCATCGATGCACTCAACTCGTTTATGGGCGCCTTCTCGCTCATCATGGGCGCTGTCGCCAGTATCTCACTGCTTGTCGGCGGAATCGGCATTATGAATATGATGCTTACCAACGTGACTGAGCGCATCCGCGAGATCGGTATTCGCCGTGCCTTGGGCGCCAGTCGCCGCGATATCACCGCGCAGTTTTTGGCCGAGTCCTCGGCGCTGTGCGTCACCGGTGGCCTGCTGGGTGTCCTGATTGGCTATCTGCTGGCCTGGGGCCTCGCGATGTTTGCCGCAGGATCAGGGGTTCTCAACGAGCTCGGTGCCAGTGGGCAGATCACACCGAGCTTTTCAATCGCCACGGTGCTGCTGGCCTTCGGCGTCTCCGTCGGCATCGGCGTAATCTTTGGCTTCTACCCCGCTCGCCGCGCGGCAAAGCTCAACCCGGTGGAGTGCCTACGCTACCAGTAAGCCACCACCAGCTACCAGTAAGCCACCACCAACAAGTTGCGGTGAATTAGGGACTGAATATACTATCTAGCAGCAAAAACAGACACTATTTCACCGCAACTTATTGAAGGGCTGTTAGCGCCAGTTCTGGGCGTCGTCCTCGAGCTATTGATGGATGACGGGCTTGTACGGGTCGAGCTTGCTCGGGACGCTCCTCCTCGCGGGCGGGAGGGCGCGCAGGCGCGGCAAGCGCCTAGCGCGCGAACTCCCGTAAGAGCGCGTCTTCCACTTCCCGAAGCGAAAGGGCCCCGCCTCCCTCGGCGGGACGGGTGACCACGATGCAGCGCGCTCCCACGTCGCGCGCGGAGGCGAGCTTCTCGGCCGTGCCGCCTACGGTTCCCGAGTCCTTGGTCACAAGCCACTGGGCGCCCACCTGCCGAAGCATCGCCTCGTTGAGCTCGCGGGTGAAGGGCCCCTGCATGCCGATGACGTGCGACGGCGAAAACCCCGCGTCGATGCACTTCGTTATAGCACCGGGCAGCGGGAGCACACGCACGAAGAAGCGCTCCGCGAAATCGGCGACGCGCGTGTAGGGAGCAAGCTCCTTGCTCCCCGTCGTGAGAAGCGCGCGACCCGGGTTCTCGGAGAGAAAGCGCGCCGCGCAGGCGATCGACGCGACCGACACGATGCCTTTGGGCAGCGCCTCGACCGGGCGCGCAAGGCGCAGGCATCGTGCACCCGCGGCGAGCGAAGCGGCCCGGATGTTGCCGCTTGCGAGCGTAGCGAAGGGGTGCGTGGCGTCGACGACGATGCGCGCGCCGGAAAGCTCGCGCTCCATGTCGGCCTCGTCGAGCCTGCCCGCATGCACCTCGATGCCCGGAAGCTCGCCCAAAAGCTCGCCTCCGTACTCAGTTGCCGCGTAGGCACGAGCGGGGATGCCCACCCCGCTCGCCCATTCGCACAGAAGGCGGCCCTCGGTGGTCCCGGCGAAGATGCGCAGCGCCGTCACTTCGGGCCGCCTGTGCGCGTGATCTGGTAGAGTAGCGCGTTCATAATGGCGGCCGCCACGGTCGAGCCGCCCTTGCGACCCCTCGCGACGATGGCCGGCACGCGTCGCGCGAGTAGCTCCTCTTTCGCCTCGACCACGTTCACAAACCCGACCGGCACCCCAACGACGAGCGCGGGCGCGATCTTCCCCGCGTCCATGAGCTCGGCGAGGCGCAGAAGTGCTGTGGGAGCGTTGCCGACGGCCACGATGAGCGGACCCTCGATGCCGCAAGCTTTGTCCATGCTCGCAACGGCGCGAGTCGTGCCCGCGGCGCGCGCAGCCGCGGCGACATCAGGGTCGGCCATGTAGCACACGGCCTTGCAGCCGAGCTTCGCGAGCGCGGGCTTGCTAATGCCTGCGAGCGCCATGTTCGTGTCGGTGAGCACCGTGGCCCCTGCGCGCAGTGCGTCGAGCGCACAGTGCGCGGCGTCATGGGTGAACACGAGGGAATCGGCGTACGAGAAGTCGGCAGTGGTGTGGATGACGCGCTTCACGACGGGCTCTTCGAGCGGCAGGAACGTGCGGCCGCTGAGCTCTTCGGTGATAATCTCGAAGCTGCGCCGCTCGATGTCGCCGGGCGCCATCTCCTTGGAATCCAACTAGTACTCCACTCCTTCCCTTGCACATATCCCCTGCTCGTAGGGATGTTTCTCGCACCGCATCTCGGTTATGTAGTCGGCCTTCTCCACGATCTTGCGGGAAGGCGCGCGCCCGGTGAGCGCTACTTCGACGCCGCGCGCGGACATATCGAGCGCGCGGTCCACGAGCGCCTCGTCGACAAGCCCCTTCGAAAGCGCGTCGAGCGCCTCGTCGAGCACGAGCAGTCCCTCTTGCGCGCCCTCGAGCTCGGCGAGCGCGGAAGCGAGGTTCCCATCGTGCAGCTCGCACGTCGCGGCAAGTTCTTCCGACGTCATCGACCAGGTAAACTTGTCCGACGCCTTCCCCGCGAACACGGGCACGCCGAAATGCTCAGCGAGCAGGCGCACCTCCCCGCTTTCGCCGTCTTTCAGGAACTGCACGACGACGACGCGGCGGCCTGCGGCGATCATGCGAAGGGCGAGGCCCATCGCCGCCGTGGTCTTGCCTTTGCCGTCGCCATGATACACGTGGATCATACGCCCTCCTCGATAATGCGGTAGACATACTCCATGTCGAGCGCCCCGCGCACGACGTCGGCCAGGCGGTCGAACTCGCGCGCACGGTGATCGGCCGCGGACGCCGCGCCCGCAGCACCCACGACGTTCTCGGGCAGGCCGCGCATGCGCGCGAGTGAGCGCGCGAGGGCGAGCGCCACCCCCGGTTCGTCGAACAGGCCGTGGAGATAGGTTCCGAACACGTTTCCGCAGGCCGCGCCTTCTGGTTTGCCGCCAATTGTGCCCGCAGGGGCGCAGGAGACGGTCGTTTCGCCGTCGTGAATCTCGTACCCGCGCGCCGTCATGCCGTTCCACGCCGAGAACGCGCCTTGGGCGCCCGTGATGCGCAGCTCCGACTGGGCGAGGCGCTTTTCCTCCTTGAACACCGTACTTGCAGGGATGAGCCCGAGCCCGCGCGCGGTGCCAGCGCCTTCCCTGCCGTGCGGGTCGGAAAGCTCGTCTCCCAAAAGCTGGTAGCCTCCGCATATGCCGAGCACCGGCGTGCCCGCGCCCGAAAGCGCGCGTACACAGGCTCCGATGCCGCTAGCCGCAAGCCAGCGCGCGTCGTCGAGCGTAGTTTTCGAGCCGGGAAGCACCACCAGGTCGGGTCGGCCCAGATCGGTCGTCGAGGAAACGTAGCGCACGCCCACGCCGGGCACGCGCGAAAGCGGGTCGAAGTCGGTGAAGTTCGACAAATGCGGAAGGCGCACGACGGCGACGTCGATGACGCCGCGCGCCTCGCGGGCAGATAGGCGCGGCGCGAGCGAGTCCTCGTCGTCCAGGTCGAGCGTAAGATACGGCACGACCCCCACGACGGGAACCCCGCACATCTTCTCGAGCGGGGCCAAACCCGGGCGCAGGATTTCCACATCGCCGCGGAACTTGTTCACCACAAGCCCCCGCAAAAGCGCGCGGTCCTCGGGCGCAAGGAGCGCGACCGTGCCGTAGAGCTGGGCAAACACCCCGCCTGGGTCGATGTCGCCCGCGAGCAGCACGGGGGAGGACACGGCGCGCGCGAGCCCCATGTTGACGATGTCGTTTTCGGAAAGGTTGATTTCGGCGGGGCTGCCGGCGCCCTCGATGACGATGACGTCGTTTTCCTCCGCGAGCGAATCGAACGCCTCCAAAATCTGCGGCATGAGCGCCTTCTTTCGCGCGAAGTAGTCCCTCGCAGCGAAGGCTCCCTGCGCCTTGCCGGCCACGATGAGCTGGCTTCGGTGGCCGCTTTCGGGCTTGAGCAGGATGGGGTTCATGCGCACGTCGGGCGCGATGCCGCACGCCTCGGCCTGCATGATCTGGGCGCGCCCCATCTCGAGCCCGTCGGCCGTGACACCGCTGTTGAGCGCCATGTTCTGGCTCTTGAAGGGAGTCACGCGCAGGCCGTCCTGCGAAAGCACACGGCACAGCCCCGCCGCAAGCAGGCTCTTCCCCGCGTTCGACATGGTGCCCTGGATCATGATGGGCTTCGCCCTACCCACGGGTATCGACCTCCTTCGCCGAGCCTCGGCCATCCGCGCCCGCCATAGCGCCGCTGCAAGAAGCACCGCCCCGTTCGTCGGGTTGGCCTTCGTCCGATGCACCTTCCGCCCGAAGTGCGCGGCTGAACGCCATCGCAAGCCGGGCATTCTCCTTGCGCGTGCGCACCGCGACGCGGCACCAGAAACGGGACAGTACCGAAAACGAGTCGCACGTGCGGACCAAAACCCCCTGTTTATACAGGCGCTCGGGGATGTCTTTCGCCGGCGTGCGGACTAAAAGGAAGTTCGCATCCGATGGCACGACGGAAAGCCCGAGCGAGGAGAGCTCGTGGGAAAGCCACGCTCGCTCACCCGCCAATACATCGCGCGTGCGCGAGACGTATTCAACGTCTTCCAGGGCGGCGATGCCCGCGGCCTCGGCGACCGAGGAGACGGGCCACGCCTGCCCCGCCCGGCGAATCCCCTCGATGAGTTGGGCGTTTCCGCTGATCAGATATCCCAGCCGCAAGCCCGCCATTCCGTAGAGCTTGGTGAACGCGGAGAGCACGGCCACATGGCGCGAACACGCGGCGCGTGCGGCCACGCTCCTTTCGCGGGCGTCGAGCGCAAATCCGAGGAAGCACTCGTCCACGACGAGCAGCGCGCCCACCTGCTCGCAGCGGCAAGCCGCGGCATCGATCACGCTGGGGTCGACGAGACGCCCCGTCGGGTTGTTCGGATTGCAGAGGTACGCCACGTCTCCCGGCCCCTCGATCGCGCGGGCGAAGGAGGCGGGCACGTCGAAGTCGTCCGCTTCGGAGAGCGGGAACTCCTGCACGCATGCGCCGTAGTACGATGCCGCCTCCGCATATTCAGAGAACGTCGGCGCGCACACGACGATGCGTTTCGGGCGCACCGCCGCGGCGAGCCGCCAGATGATGTCGGACGCGCCCGCGCCGCAGACGATAGTATCTTCGGGAATGCCCTGGGCGCGCGCTAGGGCGCGAACGAGGGCGAGGCTTTCCCTATCGGGGTAGGCGTCGATTCGAGAAAGCGCCTTGCAAGCTGCGGCGACGGCGCGCGGCGAGGGGCCTGCCGGATTCACGTTCACCGAGAAGTCAATGAGGTCGGAGGCGCCCCCTTTGCAAGCGATGCCGAGCGATTGCGTGCTACCCCCATGCGCACGGGCACGCAGGATTCCCCCGGCAGCCCGGGGCGCGACGTGGTCTTCCCTCATGCCATCGCCCCCACGGCGAGCACGACCGCCGCGCGCGCAGCACCGAAGACGACAAGCGCGCATACGGACGCGGCGAGCATGAGCCTTGTCGCCCGGGCGATGTCGCCCCACTCGATTTCGCGGGACGCGTCGCCTATCGTCGGTTTCTCAACGAGCTTGCCGAAATACACCGCGGGTCCTGCCAGGCGCAGCCCGAGCGCGCCCGCGCACGCCGACTCGGTCTGCGCCGCGTTCGGGCTCGCATGGCGACGCCTGTCGCGGCGCCAGATGCGCGCCGCCCCGCGCGCGTCGAGCCCGACGATCGGGCACACGGCGATCATGAGCAGGGCCGATAAGCGCGCGGGAATCCAGTTCGCCGCATCGTCGAGGCGCGCCGAGGCGCAGCCGAAGTCGATGTAGCGCTCGTTTTTGTAGCCCACCATGCTGTCGAGCGTATTCACCGCCTTGTACGCCATGCCCAAGGGCGCACCCCCGATCATAAGGTAGAAAAGCGGCGCGATGACGCCGTCGCTCGCGTTCTCCGCCACCGTTTCCACGGCGGCACGTGCGACGCCGTGCTCGTCGAGAACAGACGTGTCGCGTCCCACGATGAGCCCGACGGCTTCGCGCGCCGCGACAAGGCCGCCCTTCGAGAACGCGCGGGCCACGGCCAGGCTCTGGCGGCGCAGCTCGCATGTCGCGAGAATCTGATAGCTCGCCCATGCCTCGGCAACGAAGCGCAAGCCGGAGTGAACCATGCCGCAAAGATACAGGATGCCCCAGGTCAAAAGCCCACACGCAAGCGGAAGCGCCACGGCGAGCACAAGACCTGCGGCGCGCGTGCCCGCGGACGTTTGCGGGAATGCGCCCCGCAGGCGGCCTTCGGCCCACGTGATCGCGCGCCCCATGGCGACGACGGGATGGGGAAGCCAGCGCGGGTCGCCGAAGGCAAGGTCGGCCGCGAACCCGGCGGCGACGGCAAGAATCGTCATCACCGGGCATCGCCCCCCGAAGCGGGACGAACGTCGCGAAGGCAGCGCCCATCCCAGGTGGCGGCCCATGCGCCGCCCGGCTCGGTATGCACGTCGAAGTATCCAATTTTCGGGACAGCTAACTCGGAGAGCAGCGCTTTCACGGTACCCGCGTGAACGACGAAGACGGCGCGCCCACTCCCCTGGGCACGCTCCGATTTGCACGCCTCCCGAAACGCCGCGACGACGCGGCGGGTGAAATCGCTCTTGCCCTCGCCATGCGGGCAGCGCGTCTCGCACCAGGAGTCTACCCAGGCGCGGTAGCGCGCATCCTCTTTAAGCTCGGCGGCGCTTCGTCCCTCGAAGTCGCCGAAATCCATCTCGCGCAGACCGGGGCACGCCATAAGCTCCGCGTTCGGGAAGAGGATGCGCGCCGTCTGGTCGGTGCGGGCCATGCCGCTCGTGATAACACGGAACACGTCACGATCGCACGCGAGGTCGCGCAAAGCGCGCTCGCCCGCGCTCGACAGGGGCTCGTCGGTGCCCGCCCCGCTGTAGCGATGGTCTTCCGTGCCCGCCGTGGCACCATGGCGCACGAAGACGACTTCCAAAGGCGCGCCCGCGCCCTGCGTCCCTCGAGGCGCATCATCAAGATTTCCCTTGATGACCTGGGGAATCCCGCACGTCATGCGCACGACGACGTCGGCGCGCGCAGCGAGCGCGCATCCCAGGCGCCCCGCGCGCTCGCGCCATTGGGCGTCTTCCGCACGCATAGGGACGACCCCCGAGCCGACCAAGGACAGAATCACTACGTCGAAGCCGATCAGCCGCTCGAGCGCCCGGTCAGCGTCGAGCGCGCGTACGAGTTCCTCAGCACAGTAAGCGACACGGCCGGCAAAAGCCGCGGGCACGCCGCCCTCCGCAAACTGCGCCGCGTCGACGAAATCGTCCGCCGCGAACCCGAGCTTTTCGCGCACGAAGGTCCTCTTCCCCGAATGCGCGCCACCTACCACGAGCATCATAGGAGCATGCCCCCCGCCACCAGCATGGCAAGCATCGCGAGCTCGGCCCATTGCAGAAACCATCCGGCCAAATCCCCCGTCACCCCGCCGAAGCGGGACAGGGCAACATGGCGGTACCACGCGAGCGCCAAAAGCCCCGCCACCGCCATAAGGGCGCCGACGGCCTGAGCGCACGCGACCATCCCTGCAGCCGAAGCCGCAGCGAAAGCGCAAAGCGGCACGACGATCGCCGCGCGCTTCTTAGCAGGCGAGAGCCCCGCGGCCATGCCGTCCGCACGCGCGGCAGGCCAGCATTCAACGGCGAGCCCCGAAAGCGAGCGGGAGAACACGAGCGAGCACAGAAGCGCGAGGAACGCCCCCGCCGTAAGCGGCAGCGCGGTGAACAGGGAAAACTGCAGAATAAGGTACACAACAACACCGATGACCCCGAAGGCGCCCGCCCGCGGGTCGTGCATGATCTCGAGCTTTCGCTCGCGCGGGGCCCAACTTGCAAGCGCATCGGAGGTGTCGCAGAGCCCGTCTAGGTGGATGCCTCCCGTCACCGCCACAGGCAGCGCCACGAGCACGGCCGCGACGATGGTCGCGGGCACGCCGAGCAGGTTCGCAACGTGTCCCCACGCCGTCATGAGGAACCCTTCCGCAAGGCCCACCAGGGGAAACGCGGCAAGCGCATGGGTTGACCCGAAATCGGTCCAGGCCGATTTCGGGACGGGGATGCGCGAGAACGTTCCGAACGCCGCGCCGATTGCCTCTGCTATCTTCACCTTGTAGGTCCTTCACCTTTCATCCACACGGGAATCCCGCATACCACCTCGACTGCGCGGTCGGCCAGCGCCGCCACGCCCGCGTTCACGCGCGCGAGCGCGCGCCTCCATGCCTCGGTCCCCTCATCGTAGCGCATCTCATCGGCGAACACGTCGACGGTGACCACCACCGTATACGCAGCGGCCTGAGCGAGCCGTTCGATGCCTCCGAGCACCTCGCGCGCCACAGCGTCAGGGTCACGCGGGGACAAGCCGCCTTCCGCGAAAAGCTCGTTCGCAACCAGGTTGCCCACGTCTTCCAAAAGAAGCGTGCAGCCGCGCGGAAGCTCGGGCACTGCGGTGCCCACGTCACGCGTGCGCTCGAGGGTGGAAAACCCCTTGCCCTCGCGCAGCGCCCGATGGCGCGCGATGCGGCGGGTGCCCTCTTCCCCGAAGGGCTCCATCGTTGCCAGGTACACGCGGGGGCCGTCGTGCCCGAGGCACAGAGACTCGGCGTAGGCGCTCTTGCCGCTCGCGGCGGCGCCGATAACGAGCGTCACCGTCATTTCACGGCCTCGAAATGCTCGTAAGCAGCCATGCCAGTCGCCGTGAACGTCTTCCCATCCCGGTATACGCGCAGCGCCGAATCCAGAAGGGGCAGATACGCCATGGCGCCCGCGCCCTCGCCCAAGTGCATGCCTGCGTCGAGGGGTGCCTTTATGCCGAGCTCGAGAAGGAGCTCCTGGCTTGCGGGTTCGCTTGATGCGTGGGTGCCCACGAGGTAGCCCAAGGCGTTGGGGCACAGGCGCGCCGCGCACAGAGCCGCCGTGCAGGATATGACCCCGTCGAGGAGCGCCGGCGCCTTCGAGGCCGCGGCCCCCAGGTAGAAGCCGCACATCGCCGCGATGTCGAAGCCGCCCACCTTCGAGAGCACGTCGATCGGGTCGGCGGGATCGGGCGAGTTCGCGTCGATAGCGCGCTCGACCACGTCGCGCTTGCGCGCGAGCGAGGCGTCCGAGAGCCCCGCGCCGCGCCCGACGAGGCTCCGCGCGTCCGCCCGGATGAGCACTGCGGCCACCGCCGCCGAGGTGGTCGTGTTGCCGATGCCCATCTCGCCCGCGGCGAGAAGGCGCACGCCGGCGCGGGCAAGCCCGCACGCGACGGCGATTCCGACCTCGATCGCGCGCACGGCCCCATCTCGAGACATAGCGGGGCCGTGCGCGATGTTGCCACTCCCCCGCCGCACGTTCGCGCGCACCATGCGCGCGTCTTCTATGCCCCGGGCCATACCCACGTCGACGGGCACGACCTCGGCACCCGCGAACGCCGCCATGCGGCAGGCGCTCGTGGCCCCCTCGCACATGTTGCGCGCGACGGCTCGCGTCACGTCTTGCCCGCTTTGCGACACGCCTTCGGCAACGATCCCGTTGTCGGAGAAGAATACCGCGAGCGCACGGGGAAACTCGGCCACCTCGGCGCTCCCCTGAGCTGCGGCGATACACGCGACGGCGTCTTCAAAGTCGCCCAATCCCCCCAAGGGGTGCGCGATGGAGTCCCACGCGGCGTACGCGGCGGCGCGGGCGCACTCGTCTGCGGGCTCGATCCGGGAGAGCGTGGCTTCGAGCACGGCGCCCGGCGCCGACGAGAACGCGCGCTCGACTTCCTCGCGGATGCAGGCAAGCGCGGTTTCGGTTGCTTCAGCCATGCCGTCTCCTCTCTGCAAACGACGCTGCGGCAGACGCGAACGCGCGCGCAACGTCGGGGTTCGCAGGATAGTACACATGCGGGAAGCCCGCAACCAGGGACGGGGTGGTCGACATGCACGGCCAGCCCTTGTCGCGCCGGGGCTTCTGCGCCCAGAAGTCGCCGCCCGGGCAGGTGGACTGCCAGTAGTGGAACTCGTGCGCGCGGATGCGTGTGCCGCGCGGCCCGTAGAGCCCGTCGCGTTGGGAAGTGAGCTCCACGTACCCGAAATGGGACAGCCTTCCCCCATTCTCGCTTGCGCCCTCAAGGGCGCCCGCAACAGGCCAGCGCCGCCCCTCGCTATCGGCGATTTCGCGCTGCAGGTACAGAAACCCACCGCATTCGGCGACCGTCGGCATGCCGGATTCCACCGCGCGCCGCACCGCCTCGCGCATCGGCGCGTTCTCGGAGAGCTGCCGTGCATGGAGCTCCGGGTAGCCGCCCCCCAGATAGAGGGCGCTTGTCCCCCGGGGCAACTCGCTATCACACAGGGGGCTGAAAAAGGCCAGCTCGCAACCCAGGTCCTCGAGCGCGCGCAGGTTCTCCTCGTAGTAGAACGAGAACGCCTCGTCACGCGCGACGGCGACGATGGGCCGCGCTCCCGCGATCGGCTCCAACCGGTAAGGTTCCTCGCGGATATCGGGTGCCGTCACCGCTATTTCGAGCAAGCGGTCGACGTCGACGCTCTTTTCCACCAGCTCGGCCATCTTGTCGATGCGCGCGGAGAGCTGCTCGACCTCGTCGGCGGTCACAAGCCCCAGATGCCGGCTTTCGAGCGAGAACGCCTCGTCGGCGGGGATATTCCCCAAAACCGCGACGCCCGTGTGCTTCTCGATCGCAGGCGCCGCGTAGGCGCAGGCAGCGGCGCTCGTCTTGTTCAGCACGACGCCGCGCACGTTCGCACAAGGCAGGAACTCGGCAATGCCGCGGATTACGGCGGCGAGCGATAAAGACGCCCCGCGCCCGTTCACCACTAAAACGACCGGCGTTTCCGTGTCGCGCGCAACCTGGTAGCTGCTTGCGTCGGCCACGCCGGGCGCCATGCCGTCGTAGAAGCCCATAACCCCCTCGAGCACCGCGACATCCGCGCCCGCGGCGCCGCGTGCGAGCAGGGCGCGCAGCGTCGGGGCGTCGGTGAAGAAGCCGTCTAAATTGCCCGAGCGCGCACCCACGACGCGGCGATGAAAGAGCGGGTCAATGTAGTCGGGTCCGCATTTGAAGGCCGCGCATGCAAGGCCGCGACGCGCGAGCGCGCGCAGGAGCGCGCACGTGACGACCGTCTTGCCGCTCCCGCTCGAGGGCGCAGCGACCATGAAGCGCGGGATGGACGTGCTCACTGGGCGCCGCCTTCCCCACCTGCGGCGTTGCAGTTAGCAAGCGAGACCACCTCAACGGATGGTTTCCCCTCGGCAGAGGGGTCCTCCCCGACAGGTGACTCAACAAGCGCCCCGACATCGGCAAGCTCCTCGGCATCCGCGCCCGCACCACGCGCGCTGACGAGGAACACGGGGTTTTGCGCCTTCATAAGATGGTGCGAGCCTACAGCCTCGGCGCGGGCGGCCGAAACCTGGCACGCCTCGAACTCCTTAAAGCGCGAACCCGAGAGGAGCGCGCACGCCTCGGTGAGCGTCTCAACGGTGACGCATGGCACGCACAGGCGAACCTGCGAGTTCTTCTCGAGCGCCGCCTCCACGATGGAGGGAAGCTCGCCCGCGCTCCCGCCGACGAACACGGCGTCGGGGACGGGCAGTTTCGCGAGCGCTTCGGGGGCGACACCGGGGACCGCATGCACGTTGCCGCACCCGAATGCATCCGCGTTCTCTCGGATGAGCCGCACGCCGGCCGCGTTGCGCTCGACCGCCCATACCGACCCCGCTCGCGCGACGAGCGCCGCCTCGATCGACACGCTCCCCGTGCCGGCGCCGACATCCCACACGGTGTCGGTCGCGGTAAGGCGCAGCTTCGCGAGCGCGACGGCGCGCACCTCCTGCTTGGTCATGGGAACGTCGCCGCGGATGAAGAGCTCGTCGGGAATGCCCGAGGAAGCGTACGGCCAGCGGGAGCTCGCGGCGCGGGATGCGCCCGCAGAGTCCGCCGCGAAAGAAGCCGCCGCGGGCGCAGACGCGCCGGCCGGCGCCTCGGAGGCTGCGCTAGAGCCCGCAGGCGACCCGGCGCAGCCTGCGAACTCGATAAGCATCACGTTCAAGTCGTCGAACGTCTGACCTGCGATTTCACTTGCGGTCGCGCAGGTGATGCGCTCGTCGGGGTACGACAGGCGCTCGGCCACCGTCACGCGCGCGTCCGCGAAGCCCGCCTGCACAAGCTCGCCCGAAAGCCGCGAGGGGTCTTCCCCGCCCGACGTGGCGAGGAAGAGCTCACCTGCGCGCTCGGCCTCGGCCACGATGTCGCACGCCACGCCGTGAGCGCTCGCGAAGCGCCAATCCTGCCATGGACGCGCGAGGCGCGCGGCGAGATACGACGCTGAGCTTATGCCGGGAATGACGCGCACGTCCACCCGCGCGTCGCCGGAGAGCGCCTCCACCAGGCGGCGCGCGCCGCTGAACAGCCCCACATCGCCCGTCATCACGACCACGGCGCGCTGCCACGACGCCGCATCAGTGAGCGCGGCGACGATGTCCGCCGTCTTCACGAGCTCGCATCTCACCACGTCGGGCGGCACGTCGATGCCGACAAGCGCGCGATGAGCGCCGATGACCACGTCGGCGATGTCGATCGCGTCGAGCGCCGCACGCGAGAGCAAGTCGGGGTTTCCGGGCCCCGCCCCGATGATCGTTACCTTTCGCATGGAATCTCCCGATACCCGCGCGGCGTGACCATACGGCCGCCTACGCGCTTCGTGTCCGCGTTGCCGACGAACACGGTGGTGAACATGTCGGCGTCGAACTCCCCCAGCTCGGAGAGCCTGCACATGCCCGACCGCTGCCCCTCGCGCCCGATGTTGCGTACCCAGCCGCAGAGCGTGTCGGGGGCCTTCCATTCGAGCATAATCTTCGCCGCGCGCGAGAGCCTGTCGGCGCGCTTTCTGCTGCGCGGGTTGTACAAACAGATGCAGAAGTCGGCGCTCGCCACGGCAGCGAGCCTGCGCTCGATGACCTCCCACGGCGTGAGCAGGTCGGAGAGCGACACGACCGCGAAGTCGTGGGCAAGCGGGGCGCCGAGCACCGCCGACCCGCTCTGAGCCGCGGTGGCCCCGGCGATAACTTCCACGTCTACATCGGGGTAGTCCTCCGCAAGCTCCAGCACGGGGCTCGCCATGCCGTACACGCCCGCGTCACCGCTGCACACGAGCGCCACGGCTTCTCCGCTCTGCGCGCGCGAAAGCGCCAGGCGGCACCGTTCGACCTCGTGCATCATCGGCGTCGCGAGATGCGCCGCGTCGGGCACGGCGGCGAGCGCGAGCTCCACGTATTTCGTGTACCCCACAACGATGTCGGCCGCCTCGAGCGCGCGCCGAGCCGCAATCGTCATGCCGTCGGGGCCGCCCGGGCCAATCCCCACCACGAAGAGCTTTCCCATCACCGCTCCTTAAACGAAAGTTCGATAGTTACCTTGGAAAACGCGACGGTCACGCCGCCGTGAGCGAGCTTCGGGAAGAAAAGTTTGCCCCCGCCCGCGAGCGCCGCGCGCTCGCACACGTTGTCGACCCCCACCGTCGCGCGCACGAAATCAGATGGCGAAACGCTGCCTTCGACCTGCGACAACTCCTCTGCGGAATACGTCGCGAGCGGGATACTGCGCGCGTGGCAGAAGGCGAGCAGACCCTCCTCGCGCGCCTTAACGTCGATCGTCGCCGCCTCGCGCACGGCCGAAGGCGAGATGCCCGCCTGCCCGCACGCGAGAAGAAACGCCTCCCCGATCGCTTCGGTGCACGCACCGCGACGGCACCCTATGCCCGCAACGATGCAGGGTAAGACAAGGTGAAGCGGCTCGGGCGCAGGCGCCTGCGCCCGCACGCCCGCCGGCTTCCCCGTCACACCGGCGGGCACGACCTCGCCCGTTGTCTCCGCCGCGCGAACGGACGCACCTGCATTCGCGCCAGCGAACGGCGACACGACGATATCGGCCCGAGCGCGGTCGGACGCAATGTCAACCCCCTCAGGCGGCTGTCCCGAAATCGGCATGTCGGAATAGAGCGCCACGCGCCCGCCCGAAAGCAGCCGCGCCGACACTCGCTTGATAGCCTCGGGATTCGAAACGGCGAGCCCAGCACAGCGCGCCCACGTATCCACCGCCCACACGCCGCGGACGTCGGTCGCCGTGGTGATGACGGGGATGGCCCCTGCCGCGCGTGCCACAGTTTGCGCAAGCTCGTTCGCACCGCCCAAATGCCCCGACAAAAGCGAGACGGCAAAGCGCCCCGCCTCGTCGATCACCACAACCGCGGAATCGTTTGCCTTCGAGGCGACATGCGGCGCGATCGCCCGCACGGCGATGCCCGCCGCGCCCACGAACAGAAGCGCGTCCGACGCTTCCCACGCGAGCGCCGTCCATGCGCGCAGGTCGGCCTTCCCCTCGCCGAACCCGCGCGAAACGGAAACGTTCCAGCCAGAGTCATCTTCACCTGTCTGCGCGCAATCGGAAAGCGCGCGTGCGGTGCGCTCCGCCAACGCATACCCCCTCTCAGTGAACGCTATGCAGGAAACCCTCATCTAGCGCACCACCATCGTCGAGAAGTAGCTGCCCCGATCGGGCACATCGTCGAGCGAGCGGTACACGCGCTCGCCCGGAAGCCCACAGTCCTCTACGAGCTCGGCACCGTCGAAGGCACCCTCCTCGCGAAGGATGCGCTTCGTGTCCGCAAGCGAGCGGCGCGCCTTCATGACCACCTTCGTCCCCGGCCAGCCGATTGCGCGGCGAACGTCATCGTAGCCGCCGGGCACGATGTGCAGAGGCGACGACATCTCGGGCGTGAGGTCGCGCTCGAGCGCCGCGGCGACCGCGCAGAAGCTCGGCACGCCGGGAATGGCGCGCGCCTCGAACCCGCGGGCGCGCACGTCGGGCGCTATGCGCTGGAAGGTGGCGTAGATGCTTGGGTCCCCCAGGTTCAGCAGCGCGACGTCGCGGGCCGCATCCAGGTGCGCGACAAGCTCGCGAACAAGCGAGGCATGCTCGGCCGCGCGGCGCTCGGCGTCGCGCGTCATCGAGAATCGCACGGGGATCACCGTCTTGCCTGTAAGGTCGACGGCGCCGCGCACAATGTCAAGCGCGACCATGACCCCGTCCGCCGTTTGCGGTGCGGCGATGACCGGACACGATTCGATTGTGCGGACGGCCTTGATCGTGAGCAGCTCGGGGTCGCCAGGCCCCGTGCCCACCCCGTACAGCACGCCTTTACTCATACGTCGCCCCCAATTCCCCGATAACAGCATCGGCGCCCGACGTGCGGAAAAGCTCGCGGCGCCCGGCGTCGAACACGACCGCGGCGATGTCGCATGCGCCCGCCGCGCGGCGGCGCAACCTGTCCTCGATTGCCGCAGCGAGCGAGGCGCGCACAGCATCCCCCACGCCGGCGGCCTCGATTACCTCAAGCGCCGTCGTGGTCGTGACCGACGACATGATCTCGTGCACGGTCTTCGCGCCCGCGCCGGCCAAGGCCGCGTGGGCGGCCAGAATCTCCGCGCGGCAGTCGGCGGTACGCGAATGGGTGTCCATGATGCCGCCCGCGACCTTCACTAGCTTGCCGATGTGTCCCACAAGAAGGACATTGGTAAATCCCTCGCGAACGCAGCAATCAATCGCATCGCCCACAAAGTTGGAGATGAAGACCACCGGCGCACCGTTTAGGTGGAAATGCCCCGAGATGAACTGCCCGCCGTAGTTGCCGGGCGTGAGCACGACTCCGCGCCGCCCCATAGCCGCATGCTGCCGGATCTCGAGCTCGATGCTGTCGCGCAAGGCAGCGAGGCTGCGCGGCTCGACGATGCCCGTCGTACCCAGGATGGAGATGCCGTCCTCTATCCCCAGGTGCGGGTTGAAGGTCTTTTCGGCAAGGGCAACACCCTCGGGTACCGAAATCGTCACAGCAATATTTCCAGAAAAGCCGTGCGCGGCGCACACCTCGCGCACCGCCGAAGTGATCATCGCGCGCGGCGTCGCGTTGATGGCGGCCGCCCCCACCGGCTGCTCAAGCCCGGGCAACGTCACGCGCCCCACGCCCACGCCGCCATCGACGGAAACTTCCGATTCGCGCGCGGGCACGCCCTTGCTGCCCGCAGCGCCCGTGCCCGGCCCCGCATGTTCCACGAGCGCGTACACGAGCACGCCGTCGGTCACATCGGCATCGTCGCCTGCGTCCTTTCGCACGGCGCACTGGGCGCACCCCTCGCCGATGCATACGTCGACCACGTCCGTCTCGACGGGCAGCCCGCCGGGGGTGACGATCGACACGCGGCCCACGGTCTTTCGTGACAAGAGCATCTCGCAGGCCGCCTTCGCCGCGAGAGCGGCGCAGCTCCCCGTGGTGTAGCCGCAGCGCAGGCGGGTCGTCCCGGTATATATGTAGTGCTCGAAGGCCACGCTAGCTGCTCGCCTTCCGATACCCCGTGGCAAACGAAGGGTCGTAAAGCTTGCTGCGCTCGTACGACTCCGCTTGCGCGCCGTCGTGCGCAAGCCCGCCGCGAGCTCCGAGCACGCGGCCCACCACCACGAGCGCCGTGCGGTCGATGCCCTCTCGCGCGCCCGCATCGGCGAGCGTGCCCACTGTGCATCGCACCACGCGCTCCTCAGGCCAGGTCGCCTTATACACGAGCGCCGCCGGCTCGTCGGAGCTGCGGCCCGCGGCCAAAAGCTCGGCGGAAAGCTCGGCGAGCATACCCGAGCTCAGGAAGATGACCATAGTCGAGCCGCTTTCCGCCATGGTGCGCATGCCCTCGCCCGCAGGCATGGGGGTGCGCCCGGAAAGCCGCGTGATCACGACCGACTGGCTGATTCCCGGCAGCGTGTATTCCTGGCGAAGCGCCGCCGCGGCACCGCAAAAGCTCGACACGCCGGGCACCACCTCGTAGTCCACGCCGCGCGCGTCGAGCGCGTCCATCTGCTCCTGGATGGCGCCGTACAGGCACGGGTCGCCCGTGTGCAGGCGCACCACTTCCTCGCCCCGCGCATCTGCCGCGCACATCACGTCGAGCACTTCCTCCAAGGTCATGTGCGCGCTGTCGTAGACGATGCAGGATTCCTTGCACTCAGCGAGCAGCTCGGGGTTCACAAGGCTCCCCGCCCAAACGACCACGTCGGCCGCGTGCAGAAGGCGCGCCCCGCGCAGCGTGATAAGGTCGGCGGCGCCAGAGCCTGCGCCAACGATATGAATCATCCGAGCCTTCCCTTCCCGTTTCTCATCGCAACCGTTTACGCCGCCATTCGCGCAGCGGGCAAAACACGGCGCCTGCGGCAGCAATCGGCGCAAATACGCAGGCAGGAGGCGCAATGCCGCCCGCGCTGGCTTTGACACGTTCACAAGTGCCCACTATCATAGTAAAAGTTTCGGCAACGAGCATATGACAATCGGATAAAAGGAAATGACCGGCGCGGCGCCTGCACAGCCCGCGCTGGCTTGCGGAGGGAACCAGGTGGGAATCCTGGGCAAGGGACATTACTGTATAGGACGCGCGGGCGAACCGCCTCGCGCCCCAAGCCAGACTGCTTCGCCTTTTCCTCACGGCATCGCCGTGGCGTTAGCTCCTTGTGAACCCCGAGGGGTGCGCTTTTCTTTCGCTTGTGCCGACAAGCAACTGTCGCCGGGGGACCGGCAAACCGAGGAAAGGAAAAACCATGTCCGACCAGATGTCACGCCGCGGCTTCATGGGCGCCGCAGCAACCGGAGCCGTCGCGCTCGCCGGAGTCGCGCTCGCGGGCTGCTCCAACACCTCCGCGAGTTCCGAGAAATCTAGTGAAAAGGAGAAGGCCGCGAAGCCGGTCATCCTCGTCACGAGCTTCGGCACGAGCTACAACGACTCGCGCCACATCACCATCGGCGCCATCGAAGACGCTATCCGCGAGAAGTACTGGCAGGACTACGACATCCGCCGCGCCTTCACCGCGCAGATCATCATCGACAAGCTGAAGAAGCGCGACGGCATCACGATCGACAACATGACCGAGGCGCTTGACCGCTGCGTGGAAGACGGCGTGAAGGAAATCGTCGTGCAGCCGACGCATCTCATGGCTGGCCTGGAATACGCCGACGTGAAAGACGAGCTCGACAAGTACGCCGACAAGTTCGACAAGATCTCGCTCGGCGACCCGCTGCTCACCTCCGACGACGACTACAAAAAGGTGGCCGCAGCCATTAAGGAGAACATGGCGTCCTTCGACGACGGCGAGACGGCGCTGTGCCTCATGGGCCACGGCACCGAAGCCGATTCCAACGCCGACTATGCCAAGATGCAGGAAGTGTTCAAGAACGAGGGTTTGACGCAGTTCTTCGTCGGCACCGTCGAGGCTGAACCGACCTGCGAGGATGTTATCGCCGCCGCGAGCGCCGCAGGCTACAAGAAGGCCGTGCTCGCGCCGTTCATGGTGGTCGCGGGCGACCACGCGAACAACGACATGGCAGACGAGACCGACCCCGACAGCTGGGCTGCGAAGTTCGTGGCCGCCGGCTTCGAAGTGACGTGCCTGCTCCAGGGTCTGGGACAGAACGTCGCGGTCGACGACATCTACGTCTCGCACGTGGACGACGCCATCGCCAAGCTGTAAACTCGCCGCGCACGGGGGCGCCGGTCGCGTCCCCGTGCAACGGGCATGCGCCTTTCCCCGACTGACGACGCATGCCCGTTGCATTCGCATCCCGACCGCCCACCGCACGGCGCGGACGGTCGAAGCGATTGAAAGGAACCCCCTCCATGTTGAAGAAAACCCTCGTCTTCGCCCTGTCGGCGGCGCTTTGCGCGTTCTCGCTCGCCGGCTGCGCCGGAAATTCAATCGACAGCGCAAAGGCAAGCGATGCCGATTCCCAGGAAAAGACCGAACAGGCGGCCGATGCGCCCGCGGGCGCAAGCGCTGCCCCCATCACCGCCGACAAGGTGGCCGACGGCACCTATCCAATCACCGTAGATTCCAGCTCGAACATGTTCAGGATCGTGGACGCCCAGCTCATCGTGGAAAACGGCTCCATGCACTGCGTGATGACGCTTTCCGGCACGGGCTACGGCAAGCTCTTCATGGGCACGGGCGACGAGGCTGCCGCCGCGAGCGAGGCCGACTTCATCCCCTATGTGGAAAACGCGGAAGGCAAGTACACCTACGACGTGCCCGTTGATGCGCTCGACGAGGACACCGCCTGTGCCGCGTGGAGTATTAGAAAAGAGCAGTGGTACGACCGCACACTTGTGTTCGAATCCGCCGGCGTCGATCTGCGCGCCGACGCACTGAAGTAACGCCATGCGGTCGATTCTTCCCAAGGGGGAAAACAGGAAGCTCCACAGCATCGCGGCGCGCGCGATCGCCTGCGTTCTCGTCGCCCTGCTCGCGCTTCCCTTCGCGGGGTGCAGTGCGAGCCCGAACGCGACCGGTGGCACGGCGGGCTCTCAGGAATACACGGTGAGCGTCTCGCTTTCCGGCGGGTCAGGGCGCGCAAGCATCGCCTCACCCACCACAATTGTGAAGGATGGCGACACCTACACCGCGACCATCACCTGGTCGAGTTCGAACTACGACAAGATGACCGTCGACGGCGTGGACTACGCGCCCGTAAACGACGGCGGCAACTCCACGTTCGAGATACCCGTCACGCTCGACGAGGACATCGCCGTGTCGGCCGAGACCGTCGCCATGTCGACGCCGCACACCATCGACTACACGCTCCACTTCGACTCATCCACCATGAAGGAGAAATCGGGCGACGATGCAAGCGGCGGCTCCCCTGCGGGAACGGCTTCAAGCGCCGCGGCCGACTTCCACAACGCCGATTTGGGCTGCGGCTGGGAGCCGACGGGAGCGCTTCAGCTTGAATACGCCGAGCACTTCACTGTCGACGAGTTCGAAGGCGGCCTGCGGCTTATCTGCATTTCGAACGGGGAGCGCTTCCTCGTGGTGCCGCAAGATGCGAAGGTACCTGATGGGTTAAGCTCCGACATCGCGGTCATAAGGCGCCCCGCCGACAAGGTGTACCTCGTGTCGTCGGCGACGATGTGCCTGGTCGACGCGCTCGATGCGAACGACAATATCTTAATGTCGGGCACGAAAGCCGACGATTGCTCGGTCGCGGGCTTCAAAAGCGCGCTCGGAAGTGGGGCGATCGCCTACGGCGGCAAGTACAGCGCGCCCGACTACGAGCGAATATCGGCCTCGGGCTGCACGCTCGCCATCGAGAACACCATGATCAACCACACGCCCGATGTGAAGGAAAAGCTGCAGAAGCTCGGGCTCGTCGTGCTCACCGAACAGTCGTCGAGCGAGCCCAAAGCACTCGGGCGCGTCGAGTGGATTAAGCTTTTCGGCGTCCTGTTCGACAAGGAAGACGAGGCCACGCACCTGTTCAACGAGCAGAAGGCCCGCGTCGAGCAAACGTCGGGGCTCGCGTCGTCAGGTAAAACCGTGGCGTATTTCTACATTAACTCGAACGGGGCCGCCGTCACGCGGCGGGCGGGCGACTACGTGGCGCAGATGATCGAGCTTGCAGGCGGCAGCTACGCGCTCGATGACGCGCAGACGGCGTCGACGTCAGGTTCGTCAGTAACGCTCGAAATGGAGCGCTTCTACGCGACAGCGAAGGATGCCGACATCATCGTCTACAACGGCACCATCGACGAATCGGTTGCCACCTTGAACGACTTCGTAGGCAAAAACGCGCTATTGTCGCAGTTCAAAGCCGTGAAGAACGGCAACGTCTGGGTCACAAGCGCCGACATGTACCAGCAGATGACTTCTACCGCCGACATTATCGACGAGCTGCACGGGGCGTTCACCGGCGATGACGCGAGCGACTTCCATTATCTGAGGAAGCTCGGTTAGCGCCATGAGAAGCCGGCTTTCCATGGCATACGACGAATCGGGGCGCGCCGCGCGGTGTCACGTCGTGACGGCGCTGCTCGCTGTTGCCCTCATCGTGCTCGTCGGGGCCAACCTGTGCATCGGGAGCGTGCTCGTGCCCGCAGACCACATCCCCGGCATCCTTTCGGGCGGCGCGGCCAATTCCATGGAAAGCCAGGTCATCTGGGAGATTCGCCTGCCGCGCGTGCTTTCAGCCGTGCTTCTCGGCGGGGCACTTTCGCTTTCCGGGTTCCTGCTGCAGACGTTTTTCAACAACCCCATCGCCGACCCGTTCATCTTGGGCGTCTCCTCGGGCGCAAAGTTCGTCGTCGCGCTTACGATGATCGTACTTCTAGGCGCGAACCAGGCCATGTCCTCGCCGGCCATGGTGGCCGCAGCGTTTCTGGGCTCGCTTATCACCATCGGCTTCGTGCTCCTCATCGCACGGCGCATAAGTTCCATGGCCATGCTCATCGTGGCGGGCGTCATGGTGGGATACATCTGCTCGGCGGCGACGAACTTCCTCATCGCCTTCGCCGACGACCAGTCCATCGTGAACCTGCACAACTGGTCTTTGGGTAGCTTCTCGGGTTCGAGCTGGGACGACATCGCGGTCATCGCGGTCGTGGTGATCACCGTGAGCGCATGCGTATTCGCGATATCGAAGCCCCTTTCCGCCTTCCAGCTGGGAGAAGCCTACGCGAAAAGCGTCGGCGTGAACGTCGAACGCTTCCGCGTGGTGCTCGTCCTTCTAGCGAGCATGCTCTCCGCCTGCGTGACCGCGTTCGCTGGTCCGGTGTCGTTCGTAGGCATCGCGGTTCCGCATCTCGTGAAGTCGGCGCTAAAGTCGTCGAAGCCCATCCGCGTGATTCCTGCGTGCTTCTTGGGAGGCGCCATCTTCTGCGCGGGCTGCGATTTGATCGCGCGCACGCTGTTCTCTCCCGTCGAGCTTTCCATCAGCGCCGTCACCGCCATCTTCGGCGCTCCGGTGGTTATCGCGCTCATGTTGAAGAAGCGGGTGAGGTAGATGCGGGAATTCGTGCCGCGGCCCAAAACGCTCGGAGGGGACATTCCATGCTTAGACAGTCCTGAGCTCGCACGAAAGCGCCAGAAGGCACTTTCGGCTCGTGCGGAACTGCGCGCGGAACGCCTCTTCCGAGCGGAGCCGAACCTCGAAACTACGGTCGAAACGCAGGCTGACGGAGCGCCGCTTTTCCACATAAGCGACCTGTCGGCGGGCTACGACAAGAAGGTCGTAGTCGGAGGCGTCGATCTGGAGGTTCGCGCGGGCGACGTCGTGGCGCTCATCGGGCCGAACGGCTCGGGCAAGTCGACCATCTTAAAAACCATCACACGCCATCTGGCACCGCTTGCCGGCGCGGTCGAGCTCGACGGGCGGGAGATTTCCCGATGGAAGACGGCGGAGTTTGCAAAGAACCTTGCCGTTATGCTGACAGATCGCCCCCGGACCGAGCTCCTCACCTGCCGCGATGTCGTAGAGGCGGGAAGGCACCCCTACACCGGGCGAATGGGCACACTCTCGCCCGACGACCATAGTCGGGTCGACGAGGCCATGAAAACCGCACGTGTGGAAGAGCTCGCCGAGCGCGACTTCATGCAGATAAGCGACGGGCAACGCCAGCGCGTCATACTCGCACGCGCCATCGCGCAGGATCCGCGTGTGCTCGTGCTCGACGAGCCCACGTCGTATCTCGATATCCGCTACCAGATCGACCTGCTGCGAATACTTCGCCACCTTGCGAAATCGCGGAATGTGGCTGTCATCATGTCCATCCACGAACTCGAGCTCGCGCAGAAAAGCGCCGACAAGGTGATTTGCGTGAAGGACGGCCGGGTCTTCCGCGCCGGCGTACCCGAGGACATATTCACGCGCGAGACGATTGGCGAGCTCTACGGCCTTCAACATGGCACCTTCAACGAGCGCTTCGGCAGCGTGGAAATTGGACGCCCGCACGGCGATGCGCACACGTTCGTCATCGCCGGCGCAGGTACGGGGTCGGCTGTGTTTCGCCAGCTCATCCGGCAGGGCAAGGCGTTCTACACGGGCGTTCTGCACGAAGGGGACATCGACTGCGAGCTAGCGCGCGACCTGGCGGCGGAATGCGTGGCCGAGCGCGCCTTCGAGCCGATCGGGGATAAAACCATAGCCCGCGCCAAAGAGCTCCTCGTCCACTGCGCGCGCCTTATCGTGTGCCCCGCCGCCTTCGGCACCATTAACGCCCGCAACGCAGAGCTCGTCGAGTTCGCACGCTCGCACGGTATCGAGGTCATGCGAGCGTGCGAAGGCGCATCGGAGGATTCCCAATTGGGGTGGAAAGGATAAACTGGACTTTCTTTTAAGGATCCTCAGGCTACAGCTCCTACGCCGGCGAGGTCTACAAGGCGCCGGAGAACCTCGTAAACAGGAATTTCCACGCCGACGAGCCCAACCTGCTGTGGCTCACCGACATCACCGAGTTCAGGCTCCCGGGCGGCGAGAAGGTCTACCTGAGCCCGGTCATCGACTGCTTCGGCGGGATGCTCGTCGCCTGGTCGATCGGGCTGCACCCCGACAAGCGCCTCGCGAACTCGAGCCTGCGCCTAATCCAAGCGAGATTCCAGACTCGACAGGCCATTGAGAGTCAGGTCGTTGGCGACCTCCGAGACGCGCTCGATAGGAACCGAGCCGTCAGACAGCGCCCATGTGCGATAGATTCCGATAATACCCGACAGCAAAAACGCCAGATAGTAGTCGAACATCTCGTCCTTGAGACCGTGGGGCAGCAGATCGCGCTCGGCAATCTCGTGCTCGAGCGGCGCACGAAGACGAGCCATAAAATCATCGAGCGGAATGTTCTCGATCAGCTGACGATTGAGCACCAGGTTGTTGCACAGCGCCTCGTTAACGGTTTTAAAGAAGGTCGCCGCCGCGCCCAGGGCGCGCTCGTTGGTGTCACCGTCCATGGAAGCAAGCGTTTTCTCGACCGAGTCGACAATCATCTCCACCACATCGACGGCAATGGCATCGAGCAAGCCATCAACCGTACCAAAGTGCACGTAGAAGGTTTTACGGTCGACATTGGCCTCGCGCGCGATGGCACTCACCGTAATGTCTGCCAGCGGCTTTTCCATGAGCAAGCGCTCAAAAGCGGAAAGGATGGCATTGCGGCTGCGAACGATACGGCGATCAATACGCGGTTTACTGGTGGCCATGGGTGTGTCCCTTCGATATGCGAGCATTCATCAACAGATGAGAGATAATCTACGTAAGAGGATTATCCCCCATACAGCTCAAATATGCCCCGCATCATGAAGAACGCACGACTGCCCTACCGCGACTTAGGGTGCTTCTTCTTATTGAGCGCCGACGGAGATACGCGGATACCGTCGCCCGTCTGGCGCACATAGGCTTTATGAGCCGGCTTAGCGGTCCCAGAAGCCTTCTGAGCGTGCTTCCTGGGATCAACGGTAACAGCATTCGTGGGGTGCGGCTTAGTGGGCGCAGAGGGCGTCTGAGGCTCGCGGCCGATTTTGCGCATCACGCGATCCCAGCGCGCATGGATGCTCTCGTTGTGGGCGCTCTTAAGTCCCAGCAGGGGCGCAGCCAAAATGGTCGGCGCAATAAACGTAATGAGGCGCCACAGCAGATAGCCGGCGGTCGAAGCCGACCCAAAGAAATGACCCAAGAACAAAGCAAAGCCGCCCTCAGCGCCACCAGTTCCACCGGGCAAGGGAACCGCAGAGCTCAGCAGCTGGACAAAGGCGCTCGCGGCCATGACCGAGAAAAAGTCGACCTCGTGATGGCCAAAGGCAAGCATCAGGAAATACGGAACCAGATAGAAAAACGCGAGCTGCAGCATGGTGATAAACACGGTGAGCAGCATGGACGAAAAATGTCCGGCCGAAAGCTTGAACTTCTCGGAGAAGGAGTAGATCTCGCCGTCGACAAACGTGCGCCATCCCTCGATCTTAGTGGCCGAGACACCTATGCGCTCGAGCCAATTGATGATGCAATGGGCAACGCGCGTGACGGTCTTAGGCATGAGCGCGACGGCGAAGATGCCCAGCAAGATGCAGCAATGCCCACCAAAGCTAAAGACGCACAGCAGCGTCATGTCGCCATAGCGCTCGGCAAAAAACGGCATGCGAGCAAGCAGTAGGATAGCCCCCCAGGCAACGAGGCCAAACTGGTACACGATAAAGCGCGTGAACTGCGTGGCTCCGGCCTCGCCGACATTTTGGCCCGCCTTGGTCAGGCGGTAGATCTGGGCGGGAGTCGAGCCCATCATCATAGGCGTGAGGTTGCCAAAGAAGATGCCACTCGCCTCGACCGAGATCAGGTCGCGAATGCCGACGGGTGAATTGGGGTCAAGCCATACGGCGATCGCATAGGCCACAATGCCAAAGAACAGATACATGAACATGCAAAGACACGCGACAAAGAGCCATGACGCCTGCACGCTCGACATAGCGGCCCAGAACTGCCCCATCTGCCCGGTTACCACCAGATAGACGATATAACCCACCAGCACGACGCCGATAAAGATGGCGCCGCGGCGTGCGCTCTTATTGTCATCTCCGCCCGAGGCCTCAACCTCGACCTGGGGCTTAGACGTATGCTGAGAGGACTCCGTCATGAGACTCCTTCTAACAGTCAAAATATCTTGGTTATTGTACCCGTAAGGGCCATAGGAAGAACGCAAAGCTCTGGTTCAAACGGGAATTGCAGACGGTTGTTTGGAAATAAAAAACCCGGGCTTCCATGGGAAGACCGGGTATCAGATGC